>DASPPF010000001.1:0-2614 GCA_035625575.1 Nitrososphaerales archaeon
AGCTGAGCCCTATGATCGGGGCCTCGACGATTATGAGAAGGTCTGCGTACGGCGGTTGGAACGGCCCCTTGATTACTGTGATTACGACACCGAAAAGAGCCGCGGTTATCAGTTTCCTTACGTCCATCGCGACAGACCCGCTTCCTGAAGTGGGCTATTTAACGACTGTTATAGCGGTCTCCGGTCCGTGCGTCGCGGAGTGGGTGAATTCGCCGAGGTGTAGCTCCGAGAGCCTTGGCATCTAGCCTATGGCTATCTGAGACAGGAATCTTGTCGTCTTGTCCCAGGCGTCTTTCGTCGCCTCCGGGTTGTGGCCCTCCCAGCCCGGCCTGTGGAAGGCGTGTCTCGCGTTCGGGTAGAGCTGAACCTCTACTCTCTTCTTGTACTTCACGGCCGCGGGCAGGAACTTCTGGAACGCCCACGGGGTGACCCTTTCGTCCTCGCTGGCAAGAATCATGAGGACGGGCCCCGCGAGCTTGGATGCGTCCTGTTCGCTCTCCATCATGCCGTAGTAGTCGACGCAGAACGCGAGGCCGAGGTCGCAGGCAGCCTGCAGGGCGAAGCCACCACCCATGCAGAAGCCCATTGTCCCCACCTTCCTGACACCTGAATCCATTCGAATCAACTCAACGCCTTTGGAGACCCCCTCCGCGAGCTTCTCTTTCGTGACCTCGGTCCTCAGCCTGAAGCCCTCCTCGATGGTGGTGGCCTTCTTGCCTCTGAACAGGTCTATGGCGGCCGTGGTGAACCCTGCCGAGGCGAGGTCTCTGGCCACGGTTTCGATGTAGTCGTTGTAGCCGAAGATCTCGTGGATCAGGACAAGGCCCACTCGTCCCTTCCCTTGCGCCACGAAGAAATCCCAGCCACCGTTACTGGTGAGAGTCATGCCGAATCCACCCGAGGCAACCGAGGCATTCGCGTAGGTTCGTGCGTTGTGATTATTTGAACGTGACTCGCGGCCCCTTCTTCGGCTTCATCCTGAAACCGTTTTGAACACGAGGAGGAGCGAGTTGGCCCTACGCGAAAGATACTGGGAGTCACGAACGCCCGGCTGAGGGCGAGGCAGGGCCCGTGGGACATCGAGATTGAGGATGGGAAGTTCGCCCGACTGTCGAAATCCAAGGCCCGAGGTCGGACCGGGCTTCTGGACGCCAGAGGTTGCCTCGTCACTGAACCCTTCGTGGTCGCCCACCTTCACCTCGACAAGGTGACGACGGCCGACAGGCTGTCGCCCGAGGCCCTCGCCGCCTACCAGCGCGGGAGCATGGACACGAGGAGAAGCATCAAGCTGGCGTCGAAAGTAAAGGAGGGCTATTCCGAGAAAGACGTGCTCTCAAGGGCGAGGCCTCTGGTGAAGGAGGCCATTCGCTACGGAGTGAATGCGATGCGAGCCTTTGCAGACACCGACACTGTCAGCGAGCTCAGGGCCGTCAGGGCCATGATGGCTCTGCGCCGTGAGTTCTCGAGGATGATAGCGATTCAGGTGGTCGCTTTTCCCCAAGAGGGAATCGAGACTGACCCCGGAGCCGAGGAGTACGTCGAGAGGGCGATGGAAGAGGGCGCCGATGTCGTGGGAGGCATCCCATGGCTCGAGAGGGACGCGGCGAAGCAGAAGCTGCACATAGACAAGATGTTTGCCATCGCAAGAAAGCACAGCAAGCCCATCGCGATGCTCGTCGACGACGCCGGGGACAAGAGTCTCAGGACTCTTGAGATGCTTGCCAAGAAGACCGCCTCGGAAGGGATGGAGGGTCAAGTTCAGGCGTGCCACGCACGTGCAATGCAGCTCTATCCAGACGCCTACGCGCGGAAGGTGGCCCGCCTTTGCAAGAGAGCGGAGGTCGGAGTGGTCAGCAGCCCGCACACAGGACCACTTCACGCCAGGATCGACCTGTTGAGGAGGTACGGGGTCACGGTCGCGCTCGGCCAGGACGACTGTTCTGACGCGTACTACCCATTCGGCAGGTGCAACATGCTGGAGGTGGCCTTCCTGGCGTCACACATACTGAGGAAAATGACCCCGGCTGACGTGGAGGAGCTTTACGACATGGTCACGGTCAACCCAGCGAAGATAATCGGCTCGGAGACTGGCACGATTTCTGAAGGAAGCCCCGCAGACCTCGTCGTCCTCTCGGAGAGAAGTGTCACCGAGGCCCTAGCAGTGCACGGAAGACCAACGGCAGTGGTCAACAGAGGAATTCTTGTGTCTCGGAACGGGGTAGAAGAAAGATGAGCGGGAAGGCGTCGCCGCGGCCTTGAAGCGATTCGACGCGATCGTTGTGGGGTGCGGGGCCATGGGCTCGTCTGTCAGCTACAACCTCGCCAGTCGAGGTCTGCGGGTGCTCACGCTAGAGCGATTCGGGCTCAACCACGAATTCGGGTCTTCCCACGGGAGGACGAGGATCATCAGACTCGCCTACTTCGAGGACCAGAGGTACGTCCCGCTCCTCCGAAGGGCTTTCGTTTCCTGGGACGAACTGGCCGAGAGGTCGGGCACAGAGGTGATCAGGAGGCTGGGGGGTCTCATGGTGGGGAGGGAAGAGGGCAGGCTAGTCAGCGGGGTCCTCAGGAGCGCGAGGATGCACTCGCTCCCGCACAAGCGCATGAGCGCGAG
>DASPPF010000002.1:0-11782 GCA_035625575.1 Nitrososphaerales archaeon
TACGTCTTCTCGAGCGGAGGGGGAAGGCGCATCTCCGCACAGCTGGGCGTGGACTTCCTCGGCGAGATTCCGCTGGACTTGTCCGTCCGTGAGCAATCCGACCTTGGAACGCCCGAGGTGGCGGCGAGGCCCGACTCGTCCGGGTCGCAGGTCTTCAAGGAGTTCGCCTTTCGGGTGGCGGGCATGGTGAGCATCGTGGCTTACTCAAAGGTCAAGAAATGACTTCCGCCGAGGAGCGGCCGGCCAGAAGGTCGGAACAGCGGAGGAAGGCGCGGAGGCGGAGGCGCGGACCCTACCGCAAGTCCTGGTCTCTACGGTGACTTCTTTCTAGCCACGGCGTCTATCTCGACGAGCGCCCCTTTCGGTGGGGCGGCCTGCACTGTGGTCCTGGCGGGATAAGGCGCCTTGAAGTGCTTCGCGTACTCCTCGTTCATCTGAGTGAAGAGGGCCATGTCGGCAAGAAAGACGGTCGTCTTCACCACGTCGTCCAGACCCAGCCCGGAGGTCTTCAGAACCTCGGAGATGTTCTCCAGCGCCCGTTTGGTCTGCGCCGCGACGCTGCCCTCGGGCTGCCCGGTGGCCCTGCTGACACCGATCTGCCCTGAGCAGTAGACGGTCCCGGACTCTTCCACGGCTTGGGAGTAGGGTCCGGCCGGAGTGGGCGCAGCGGGAGAGAGGATTTCGCGCTTCACGCCCTTGCTCTCGGCGACTGGTTATTTCTGGTTTGCAGCCTTCCGACCCGAGGAGGCCAGCGGGACGAGCACGCCCATGAGTTTCTCGTAGAGGTCCTGTTCGTCCTTGAACTCGATGTGCTCCTTCCCGTCCATGTGGAGGAGCATGTGAGAGACCGTGCTGCCCTCCTTGGCTGCCACTATGACCTTCCTTCCGGCCTTGTAGGCGGCCATCAGCTCCATCCCGACCCCGATGCTCGGGCTCGTCACGTCTGCCACTATTGCGTCGCTCTTTTCCGCGCCGCGCATGTCTCTTTCGAAGATGTTCACGACGTCCGGGGCGTACCCTTCTACCGGGCCCAGCACCCAGGGAGACGAGATTTCGTGGCCCGAGTCCCTGATTGCCCTGGCCATGGAAAGCGCGACCGAGGGGGTCCTGTTGGCGATCATCGGGACGGAGAGGTAGACCCTCAACGGCCTTCACAGACGCGCCGTTTGGATTAGGCTTTCGGGGAGACGGCGTCCAGCGCGGGCGACTGCCTTCGCGCCGTGTGCGGGCACTTTTCGGGCATGTGGGAGTAGCAGTATGTGGCTCCGCATACGTGGCAGACGAAGTGGTAGCCAGTCTTTAGGGTCCGGCCACAGAGCCAGCAGGAGTCCTCGTGCCTCTCCACTGTTCCTGGGGGCGCTTCGCTGCTCATCTGTAGTGATATCAGGACAGGATGGAATTAAGGCTATGTAATAGAATTTCAATATCAGGCATTAGGGATTAGTGAAACTGATAGCACATTATTGACGTCGTACCGTCTGAGGAGTGAACGAAGGATACTTGGTGGCCCGCTCACGCAGACTCTCTTACAGCATCAAACCCTTTCTCGGTCAGAGCGTTTCCCTGCAGGAATCCTGCACTGGTCAATGCCACAAGCTTCTCTTCGATCACCATCGGCGAGACTGCTGTCGAGGCTGCTATCTCGTCCTTGCTCTTCCCCTGTGCCATCAGCTTGAGGACGGTCAATCCGAGGGCGCCGACCTTCCCCCCTCCCCGAGAGGCTCCCATCCTAGCCTGACCGGAGCCGCCTCCGAGCCCGTCGATTATGCCGTAGATGCCTATGGCGACAAGGATGAAGAAAGGCGCGACGAGGAGCACGAGGATTCCTATGGCGTAGACGATGACCAGTAGCACCAGGGCCCAGAAGACTGCCAGCACGAGCGCGGCCACAGCCGCGATTACCTTCGGCTTGTTCACGAACTGCGGCTCGCCCGTGTTACGTTATTTATAGGTTCGGCGACCTTTTCGATTCGTCCAGAAGCCCGTCCACATGACTGACGAGTCTGCGCGATGAAGCCTCGGCTCAGGCGACCGCGCAGTCGACCGCGTACAGCTTCGAGAACGACACGCCAGAGATGACCCATTCGATGGTGTAGGGGTAGAGCACGCGAGTGTCGCAGGAGACTCCGAGGGAGACCTGGCCACTTGCAACACCGTGGGGCGAGAGCTCGGTCTGATCCAGGGGAACCGTGACGTTGCGGTAGTGCGTCACGACCAGCGAGACCGTCATCTCGTTGAACGTGAAGTTGCCCAGGTTGGCGACGAACAACGTGAACGTCGCGTTGCTCGACGTGCTCAATTCGGTGAGCGACACGCTTTCCACGGTCAATCCCACCGACGTCGCATTCAAGCCTCTCAAGGACGTCTGGGATGATGTGGAGTTACCATGGTTTCCGAAAATCCCACCGAATCCTTCGACGTAGCTCGATGCCAGTGCGACCACGACGATGACCACAATCGCTGCCGCCGCGTAGAGCATTCGGCGGTTCATCGTCTCGGTTTCCCACTCTCCGATATTTGACGCTTCGGCACGCTATCGTTTGTAGCCTATCTTCCGCAGGAAGTCGTGCCTCTCCTGCCTGTCTTCGGGCAGCTCGGTTCCCTTGGGCTTGATTCCGTCGATGACTCCGAGGACGCCGCGGCCGCCGGCAGCCTCTGCGACGAGAACGGTCACACTGTTCGAAGTCGCGCAGTACAGGCCCGCCACCTCCTCCACGCTCTTTATCCTGTTCAGGACGTTGATGGGAAATGCCCCCTTCAATACCACCACGAAGGAGTGACCGGCTCCGACCCTCGCCGCGAAGTCCTTCGAGAGGTCTGTGCACTCGGCGTCTGTGCCGTCGAACCTGACCAGCGCCTTGCCTGACGCCTCGCAGAACGCGACTCCGAACTTGATTCCGGGCATCGAGCTCGAGAGCGTCTCGAACAGGTCCTCCACCGACTTGATGAAGTGCGACTGGCCCAGAATCAGCTGGAAGCCCTCGGGTACCTTCAGGTCAACCTCTTCGGTCTTCATCTCTGTCTCGGACTAGTCTCGGTCTTTGTGCCTTTCTGTCTTTCGGCTGGACAGGTTCTGGATGCGGTCGACCGTAGCCGCTCGCTCATGTCCTGCGGGCCAAGGCCGAGACCTCTCCCCTGAGCCCCTCGAGACCCTTCTCGACCATCTCCACTGGCCTGCCTATCCTCAACGCTCTGACGACCGATTGGGCCAGCAGACCCCCCTCCTCGCCCGAGAGGGAGCTGACGATCTCGGAAGTCTCCCTTCTCCCGACGTTCTCCTTCAGGATCTGCGGCAGGCGTCGGGTCATTTCGAGGCCGAGAAAGCAGAACGACTCGACGGGCTGAGAAACCTGCAGGGTCGCCATGGCTTTCCGACGAAGGAGCTCGTAGGCGGCCCTGACCGACCCGGGGGAGGCCGCCTCCGCGCCGGGGGAGGGTGTCTCAGTCAGGTCGTAGATCAGCGCAAGGGCGTCCAGCCTCCCCTCGCAGGCAGTGCGGCTTCCGGCTGTCAAACCGGTGGCGTTCGAGACGGCCTCGAAGATGCCCGGCCGGCCACGCGACAGTTCCCTCATCTGCGAGAGCAGGTGGCTCGGTGCGGGAATCGTCCCAGAGGCATACAACCAAGCATACGCGAGGTCGTACCCCGCCGACACCAGCCAAAAGTCCGCGTCTTGGGCCCCTCCCCCGGAGACCGCCTCTTCGGCCCTTCCCATGCCCTTGACAGACAGCGCCAGGCGCTCGTCGGCGCACCTCTGGCAGGTCTTCTCGAAGGACTCTCGGGCAGCCGAGCTTGAGCTAGACAGGATGAGGTCTCTGTCGCGAACGGGCTTCAAGAAGGCCAACGAAGCGGTAGCTTCGGGTCCCAGGTCGCCAACGAGCTCGCCTTCAGTCGAGAAAGCGAGGTCCACGAACGTTTCACCGATTCTCAAGGTTGCTGGAGGGTTGCGCTCTGGTCTCACCAAAAGCAAGTCATACTCGCAGCTCTCCCTGGAAAGGCCCGTAGAGCGGCATCCGATCAGCCCGACCGCCGCGTCGGCGTATGTGTCCAGGACTGGGGCGAGAAGGCCTGCGACGGCGCCCGAACCGTTCACGGCAGCAAGGTCAGCCCCCTCGAGAATATAGCAGTTCAGCCACTCCAGGCGTCGGGAGTGAGCCCTCGTGATTCGTCCTTCGGCGTTGAGAACTCACGCGCCATGATGTCGGCCCCATTGAAGCGCCTTCGATTGTCCTGCTCAGAAGAAAGTCCGCGAATCGCCCGGGGTCTTCATCGACTGCCAATCGTCGGCGCTGGCTGGCGCCATGCCCTTGCGCAGGTGGATTTCAGCAGGTTTCACGCGCTCTCGCCCGAGAAGACGACAGGGCCAAACGCCATCGAGCGGGACCCCGTGAACCAGGCGGACCTGACTGCGGACGGGTTACGCACCTCACCCCTGAGGCCTCAACACTTCGACCGTTTCGGCTCCAGCCGAAAACGGCATCGGCGCCCGAATAATCGGGTTCCCGATGAGATTATATTATAAGTCTTGCGAAACTTAAGCAATTCTAACATTAAACGCACACGATTCCTATAGATAATTGAATCATCGTGGCGACTAATGGAATGAATTCTAAAAAGTGCAGGGCTCGTACGCAACGCTTAAATACAAATCCAAGAAATGATGTCCGTACCTGGGGTTTTTGGTAAGAGATTATGTTCTCTGACAAAGATTTCACGAGGCTGATGAAGTTGCAAAAGGCGATGGACAAGTGCCCTCGCTGCGGCAAGGGCCCCATGATCGTCGACTCGGCAGGAGGCGAGCTCTTTTGCGGCAGCTGCGGCTTCGTGGTAAAGGAAAAGATTGAGGAGGTCGGGCCTGAGTGGAGGGCCTTCTCCAAAGAAGAGAAGGACGACCGGAGCAGGGGCGGGATACCCACGTCCATCGCGATGCACGACATGGGCCTGGCTACCGTCATAGGTGGAGTCAACAAAGACGCTTCAGGCAAGTCGCTTTCCGCCTCGATGAAGGCGACCGTGGAGAGGCTCAGGACCTGGGACAGCAGGAGCCAGGTGCACGAGCCGGTCGACAGGAACCTGAGGCAGGCGTTCAGCGAGCTGGACAGGCTCTCAGACAAGCTTTCGGTTTCCGAGGCCGTCGTGGAAAAGGCCGCGTACGTCTACAGGAAGGCGCTCGAGAGGGGTCTGGTGAGGGGCAGGTCCATCTCCGCGATCATAGCCGCGTCGCTCTACGCCGCGTGCAGGGACACGCAGACGCCTAGGACCCTGAAAGACCTGGCCGCAGTCAGCAACGTGAAGAAGAAGGACATCGCCAGGTGCTACAGGCTACTGCTGAAGGAGATGGACATCAAGATGCCGGTGGTCGACCCCACGAAGTGCATCTCGAGAATAGCCTCGAAGGCCCAGTTGACCGAGAAGACTAAGAGGAGGGCGCTGGAGATTCTGAAGAGGGCGGAGGAGACGAGGATCTCGGCAGGCAAGGACCCGATGGGTCTTGCGGCCGCGGCTCTCTATGTGGCGTGCACGCTCGAAGGAGACGACAAGACCCAGAAGGACGTGGCGGAGGCGGCAGGCGTGACCGAAGTCACGATACGCAACAGGTACAAGGGCCTGCGTTCGGCGCTGGGAATCTAGCCGCCGCTCAGGAATCCGATTCGGTGGCCAGCCGGTTCTTCCTCATCTCGTCCAGCCTCTGCTTTGTGAAGAGGCTGGGGAAGCTCTTGCCGAGTATCCTGACGTACATCTCTGTCTCTTTGTCGTCCATGTACTGGAACATGTACCTGCCGCTATAGGGTGAGGGCTCGCCTTCCCTTCGGAGGAACTCGATGTGTATCAGAGGGTCTCCGGCCCTGATCGTGATGGGCGTCCTCTCGTTGCTGAGGTTCACCAGCTCGAGCGCGAGCCGTCCCACGAAGCCGCTGTGGACCTTCACCGAGTTGAGGAACGAGAGGCCCAGCCTCCCGAACCTGCTCTTCGACGTGAGGTGCGCGACGCAGTCGGGCGGCGTGAAGACTATCTCTCTCGACACCATGTTCCTGTGCTCCAGGTAGTTCAGCGTCCTGTCCTCCCGCACGGTGAGGACGTACCCGTCCCCGTCGAACGCGCTCTCCACAGACGGGTGAATCACCTTGTACTTCCTCACCATGTCCTTCAGCACCGAGGCTCCCAAGACGGTCATGTGACCCTCCCCTCGAGAGGGCCCCTATTCATGGTTGCCCGACCACAGGCGCCGTGACCCTCTCCGAGCGCCCGAACCACTTCTTCAGCCCGAGGTAGCAGACCGCGAGGAAGCTCGCGACGCCGAGCAAGGCGACTATGTCGAACGCGACAACGTTCTGGAGCACGTAGGCGTTGTTCGCGGTCCAGGAGATTCCGTATGCCCCCTGGCCAAAGAACGCGTAGACGCTGTCGAGGTAGTCGATTCCCCAGTGGGTCAGTACTGCGACGTGGAAGCCGTACTTGATGTAGACGTAGCAGAGCACCGCCCCGGCGAACGCCGCTTCAGGCAGTTTCCCGATCTCCCAACCCGCGCCAGACAAGACGTGTACCGCGCCGAAGCTGATCGAGCTCACGGCGGCCGCGAGCGCGATGATGGCCTGGGAGTAGGTCGCGTTGACGTCGCCCTCATAGGCGGCGGAGGGGCGCCACAGCGACTTCAGCGCCTGCGTCCACGACCTCCCGAGGCAGAGCGCGAGGGCCGGAAGGCCGACCATGATCATGCGGAAGCCGAGCTCCTCCCTCAGAGGGGCTATGGTGAGGCTCATGAACAGCTGCATGGCGTCTCCCGACAGGCTTCCGATGGGGATTCCGCCTGAAGTCTCCACGGAATCGATGACCAGAATGGTGAAGGCGAGGAAGCCTATGGAGAACAGAGTCGCGAAGAAGGTGTTCGAGAACAGAGCTCCCACGCCCTCGCTGAATGAGGCCTTCACCGCGGACAGCATGCCTCGCCCCTGCCTCGCGGCGAGTGCGATCATGGCCGCATAGACGACGCTCAGGCCGATGAAGAATCCGCCCATGCTTCCGGGCAGGGGAAGGACAGCCTCGACGGGCCCGATGAAGATGTAGACCCCCTGGACCACCGACGCGGCGCTGAACTGGTTCGAGAGGGTCGTGAAGAAGATGGTGTAGATTCCTACTGGAAACGAGGCGATGACGAGAACGGCGGTGAACAGCAGGAGGGCCACGAGGAGAGCGACGAACAGGCTTTCGATTGGGGATGGCCGCTGCTTCGGCGGCTCCGGCATCAAGCTTCTCCACCGCGCGAAAGGGGTTTCTCCAGGTAGACCACCCCCCTGTACCCGCACTTCTCACAGTAGTAGTCCTGGGGGATGAGCCATCCCCCGAACTTGCTCCCTCTCTGTAAGGGCTCCATGCACTTCGGGCAGAGCTTCACGACTGGTTCGAGGGGGCTCTTCCTGACCATGCGGGGCTTTCCTTCGGGGGGCTCGCTCATCTGGTCGTTCGCCTGGGCGAACCGAGCCGACGCCTTAAAACTGTCGGGAGCGCCCTCCCACGAAGTGCGGACCGAAGCCTGCTACTTATGCGGGAACAAGATGGTCGAAATACAGGTCTGCAAGTATCGTTGTCCCAACTGCGGGGCACTACTCGACTGTGAAGACGTCAGCGGATTGCCTCGATAGGATCAGCGAGTGGCAGAGGAGCGTTTCCTCTGCTCCGCGACCATTCCCCCGTGGCTAGAGTGCTCACCGAAGGCCCGAAACGCATCGTCAACCCCGGCCTTGTCGCGGACCACGGCCCTGACCGCCTTGATCATGCCAACCGGGTCTGCCGATTGGAAGATGTTCCTGCCCATGTCGACTCCAGAGGCTCCCTCGGCGATCGCCTTCGAGGCGAGCTCAAGGGCGTCTCTCTCGGGGACCTTCTTCCCTCCTGCGATTACCACCGGGACTGGGCACGAGTCGACGACCTTCCGAAAGTCCTCGCAGTAGTAGGTCTTCACTATTCTCGCTCCGAGTTCTGCCGCTATGCGGCAAGCCAGTCCGAGGTACCTCGCGTCCCTCTCCATCTCTCTGCCCACCGCTGTGACCGCGAGCACTGGCATCCCGACCCGCTCCCCCTCGTCCACCAGTTGTGAGAGGTTCTGGAGCGTTTGCTTTTCGTTTTCCGAGCCCACGAAGATTGAGACCGCCACTGCAGACGCGTCGAGCCTGAGCGCTTCGTCCATGGAGGTCGAGACTACCTCGTTGGAGAGCTCCTTCAGTATGCTGGTGCCGCCGGAGACGCGAAGTACTATCGGGACTCCGCTGCCAGGGTCGACGGAGGTCCTGAGAACGCCCCTCGTTAGCATCAAGGAATCGGCGTAGGGGAGGAGCGGCGCTATCGTCTTCCTCGGGTTCTCGAGGCCGGTGGTAGGTCCCTGGAAGTAGCCGTGGTCCACGGCGAGCATCACTGTGCCTCCCGGTCTGATTACTTTGGAGAGCCTGTTCTGCATGCCCCAGTCCATTGTCTCGCCCTCAGGCAGCCAACTCTCCCACGGCATTTTAAACTGAATGGGACGGTGGGAGTCTACGGGGTGATTACTACCTTCATGCCCTTGCCCGAGGACATTGTTTCTACCGCCCTGTCGAACTCCTCTATCCGGAACCTGTGCGTGATAAGCGAGGCGAAGTCGATCCTACGGCTCGCGATCAGCTTCAGGGCCTTGGCTGTGTCGACGTCGGTCGCTGCGTAGCTCGAGAAGAGCGAGACCTCGGAGTTGTAGGGGTCGCTGACGTCGTACTGCAGGATGGACCCCTTCGGCGGGACGCCGAAGATGCAGACCTTCCCTCCCTTCCGCACCGACTTCAGCGCCTGTTCGATTGCTCTCAGGCTGCCAGAAGCGGCTATGGCCAGGTCGGCGCCCCTTCCTTCCGTCGCGCGCTTGACCTCCTGCGGGACGTCCAGCTTGCCTGCATCGAGCACCGCGCCCAAGTGCGATCCCCTGGCGAAGTTCAGTCGGTCATCGCTTATGTCGCTGACCATGACTCTTGCTTTCATGGATGCTAGAAGGAGCGCGTGGGTCATTCCCACGGGCCCCGCGCCGACAACCAGGACGGAGTCTCCCTCCTCGACGCCGCAGCGTTCGATGGCCCTGATGCAGCACGCGGTCGGCTCGACGAGGCTCGCCTCATCGAAGCTAAGGCGCTCGGGGACCTTCAGCACGCCACCATGGCTGACGTTCCACTCAGGGACCCGAATGAATTCAGCGAAGCCGCCGGGGTCCAGGTAGCTCGTCTTGTAGTGGT
Source organism: Nitrososphaerales archaeon (assembly GCA_035625575.1). GTDB lineage: Archaea > Thermoproteota > Nitrososphaeria > Nitrososphaerales > Gagatemarchaeaceae > DASPPF01. Next base: position 9,244 of record DASPPF010000002.1, read on the forward strand.
CGCACATGGTCTCGTTCCCTCTCCTGCAGTAGTAGCAGTTGTGACACGGGACGTGGTGATGCGGGAAGACTCTGTCCCCCTCCTTGATTCCTTCCACCTTCCCCTCGACCCGGGACACGATTCCGACCGCCTCGTGTCCGAGGACTGGCATCGCCGCCGTGTACTCGCCATGGAGCTTCTCGATGTCGGTCCCGCAGAGCCCGCATGCCTTCATCTGGACGAGCAGTTCGCCTGGACCAATCGACGGCACCGGGACCTCCTCGACCTGTGCCCGAGGACCGCCATTGCCCGCACCAGCCTTCAAGAGCACAGCCCGCATTGGCACTCGAGCGTCGTGCCTCGGTGATATAAGCGCCAGAAGGCCGAGCTGGCAACTTAAAATTCAACCGAGCGGCTGCTAGGGGACGGCCGTCGTTGGGCCTTCCAGAGAAGATCAAGAGGATAGAGGACGACCTGCTGAGGACGCAGGTCAACAAGAAGACAGAGCACCACGTGGGTCTCCTCCGCGCCAAGCTCGCGAGGCTGAAGGCGGAGCAGGAGGAGCAGCAGAGCAGGAAGGCTGGTAGCAGCGTCGGCTACGACGTGAAGAAGTCAGGCGATGCGACCGTGGTGCTGGTGGGCCTGCCCAGCGTCGGGAAGTCGACCCTGCTCAACAAGCTGACCAACGCAAAGTCGAAGGTCGCGTCGTACCAGTTCACCACCCTGGAGGTCGTTCCTGGCGTGATGGAGTACAAGGGAGCGAGGATACAGATACTCGACATGCCGGGAATCATACAGGGAGCATCGACGGGCAGGGGGCTGGGCAAGCGCGTCCTCTCCGTGGCGAGGAACGCGGACCTCGTCCTCTTCATGGTCGACGTCTTCCAGCCTGAGGCTCGGACTCTGCTCGAGAGGGAGCTCAGGAACGCAGGTATCAGGGTCGACGAGAGGCGCCCCAACGTAGTGATAGAGACGACCAGCTCGGGCGGAATCGCGGTCAGCGTCCAAGGCAGGATGACGAAGATGACCGAGGCCCTAGCCAAGGACATATTGCGCGTTTACGACGTAAACAGCGCCCGCGTTCTCCTCAGGGAGGACGTGACGCCCGACCAGCTGGTCGACGTCCTGCTGGGGAACAGGACATACGTTCCTTCGCTGACTGTCATGAACAAGATAGACCTAGTCAACGCGGGCTTCACCAACGAGCTCGCGAGAAAGCTGCCGTACAAGTTCGTTCCCGTCTCCGCAGAGGCAAACGTCAACATCGCCGCGCTTAGGGAGGAGATATACGGCAAGCTGGACTTTTTGCGAATCTACCTGCGAAGGCGGACCGGCGAGACAGACTTCGAAGAGCCCATGATCGTCAGGAACGGGTCGACGGTCCTCGAGGTCTGCAACAAGGTGCACAGGGCGATGAAGGACGATTTCCGCTACGCCCAGGTCTGGGGGAAGAGCGTAAGGTTCGGGGGCCAGAAGGTCGGGATGACCCACAGGCTGATGGACGAGGACGTCCTTACGATAGTGACCAAGTAGTCCGCGTCTTTGGCCCGTTGGCCAACCGAGTGCGATTCGTCAATCAAGAAGTCGCTAGGCCACATGCCCCGGCCTCGGTGTCTTGTGTCGCTGCTCTCCAGAGCCGCCTTGCATCAGGCTTTTATATCAGAACGGCCGCAGGAACGTCGTAGAGCGAAGCCATGGTGGCTAACCTAACCCTGATTCAGGACATTCTCCAGTTTATCGGCGCTTTTGTCTCGTTGTCCATCGCCTACGTCTCCTACAGGGGAGTCAAGCAGACGGAGAGCACCTCGCTTCTGCGGCTCACGACCGCATTCCTCTTCCTCGGATTGGGATTCCTCGTCGAGGCGGTCGTAGGAGCGAGCTACTACTATCCCCAGCTCGCCACTCTCACGACCACCGTTGTCGTCTCGGGATTGATGTTGGAGACGACTGGTTACTTCTTCCTGGCGTTCTCGCACGCCATCGACGTGATGATTTCGAGGAAGCTTGGGTACGCCCTCCTCGTGTTCCCGGTGATAACCCTCTCTGCCGGGGAACTCTCCAACATCCTCAGCATACTCTCGTTCTTCTTCGTCCTGTACGGCGTGGTGGAGACTCTGTTCGCGTACGCGCGCAACAAGAACCCAGACACGTTGCTGATAGCAGGAGGGCTCGCCCTGATAGGCGTAGGCACCTTCGTGCAGTGGTTATCATTGTTATACTTTCAGGTCGACCTTCTTTCACTTGTTCAAATTATTATAAAGGAGATAGGGTTGATGGTATTGTTCATCCCCGTGCTGAACTTCGCGGTTGGAGGGAAGAGGCCCAATGTCCCAGTATAGAACTCAGGTCAGGATAATCGCCGACGTTCTCACCACGGCGCGAGACATGAACACGGAGGGCGCGGGCGTAGGGATAACCACGCTCCTGAGGAAGGGAAACATGTCCTACACCAGAATGACGAAGCTGCTGTCGGAGCTGGTGGGGGCGGGCCTGCTCCTCGAGATGAACTCGGACAAGATTTCAAAGTACATGATTTCGGACAAGGGAATCCAGTTCCTTG
>DASPPF010000003.1:0-7853 GCA_035625575.1 Nitrososphaerales archaeon
CACTGTCCCCATGGTCACCAGTCCAGTTATGATAACTGGAGAATCAATCCCGTATCCCAGCTGCCTCCTTCCGTATTCAACCGGCGGGCTGACCCCGGAGGCGCCCTCCTGCTCGCCTTCATCCAACTCGGAACGTCTCCCTTACCCTCATTGAGGTCAAACCGGGATCTTGATGAAAAGCTTTGCCACGAGAACTGCTATGATGCTGACGGTGACCAGCAGGCATGAGTGCTTGAAACCGTCGGACAAGTTGCTTTCGCCCATCTTCCCCGCGACCAAGCCTATCACGAATGTGTCGAACACGGAGGTCGTGAGGAGGAGGTCTACCGTGCCGGGGTCCAGAGTGTTGGAAGCGGCGTACCCGACCTGCGACGGTTCGGCGAGCATGTAAATAATGATGAAAGTGGTGATTATCACCATGACCCCCGCGATGTAGGTGATGAAGACGAAGGGCCTCAGAGCCGCCCTCCTATCGTTCTCAAGATCGTTCACTGTGCGCGTGAAGTCTGCGAGCTCGGAGAAGCTCCCGACCGTCCCTCCGCCAACGTCGACCACCTCGACGAGGAGGGTGCCCACTATCTTCGTGATCCAGCTGTTGACGCTCTTGGTGAAGCTGCTGACAACGTTGGACAGACTGACCCCCCAGGACAGCTGGGACCCCATCTTCATCACCGGCTTAGAGAGGACTCCGTACGGCCGATTGGTGAGACGCTCGATGCTCTTCTCCGGAGAAAGCCCGGTCTTCCGCCCTTCGGCGACGTCTCGGATGAACTCGGGGAGGGCCCTCTCCATCGCGCGCTTCTCGTTGCTCGCCTTCGTCGCTGCAACCGCCGGAGGCAAGGCAACCGCGATAAGCGCGAAGCCGGTCTTCATGTACAGGGCTATCGGCAGAGGGAGTATGAAGATGACCAGGCCGGCCGGGACGGAGTACATCAAAGGCCTGTACGACCTGTAGTCCGTGAAGGGCCATTTGGGCGCCGTCGAGTCCATCATCCAGATGAATGCGGTCGAGATGATGGGGACGATGATGAAGGCAAACATGTAGATCTGCTCCAGAGCACCGTAGCTGTGGGAGAGGAGGACGTTGATCATGTTCAGAGTGTACAGCGTCATTCCGAGCACCACTGTGACGGTCAGGTACGCCTCTGCAAGGGTGCCCGTGATATCAGACGACCGCTTGATCGCGGACGACCTTACCGAAACCGTGTCCTTCAGTTTCGTGGTCACGTAGGCCTCCAGGTTTCCACCAGTCTTCAGCACGGCCGTAGTCCCGGAGAGGAACTCTGAGAAGTGTCTGCTCGGGGTCGCCTTTGCCACTGTCTCCATCGCCGTGATCGGGTCCATGCCGAAGACGCTCGTCTGGAGCAGAATCCTCCTCGCCTCCTTCTGGGAGGCAGGAAGGAGGTCCATCTGGCCGATCCTCTTGAACGCAGCCATGGGTGCGACCCCTCCTCCGGCGAGGACACTGAGGTAGCCGAGAACGAACGGCATTTCGTTGTCGATGGCGGCGGCGCGGTTCGTCGCGCTCATCGACGGCATCGAGATGGTCATGATGAACTCGACCGGTATGGCGAGGGGAACGAAGAGCACCCAGATGAATCCGAACCCCAGAAGGCCGATGGGGACCAGAATCAGGGAGGCGGCTGCGGTGACCGCGCAGATGAGCAGGGCCACGGCCACGAGCCCCTGGGGCGTGGTCTTGAGGTTGGAGCGCTGGATGTTCTCCCCCAGCTTGGGCATACGGACGGAAATGATGCTCGCAGGCCTGGCGAATATACGGAAGGAGAAGGCCACGAAGCGGTCGAACGTGGTGAGACCTGTGTCGATCTTGTCCTTAGCCTCGAACTCCTGCAGGGGGGCTGCCTTCAACCGGGCTGCGCACCCCTAGGACTTGCCATGGGGACGCCTGCGGCCTGCAGCTCGCTGAGCGCCCTCTCGTAGGTTTCCTCGGGCCTGGAGGCAAACAATTCGAGTATCTGGGCGACCTCGCGGAAGTTCCGGATCCCCTTCTGCTTGAGCCACCTCAGCACGACGCTTCGGCGTTCAATCTCTTCGACCACCGCCGAGACGGGCAGTCCCTGGTCGCTCGCGAGTCCCTGGACCTTGATGCTCTTGTCCATGGGCAGCGAGGCGAAGGTGTCGGTCCTAGGCTCATACTTGAATACCGTGTTGACTTTGTTGTCGCTGATTATCTCGTCGACAGAGATGACCCTCCTCATCGCCTTGAAGCCTCCCGTGGGGGTCGGGACCGAAATCCTCCTCACCACCACGGACAGGTCCAGGAAGGGGATGAAAGCGGGCGGGACATTCATCGGCTCGGAAGTAAGGCGCTGGAGGGCTGAAGCCGAGTCGTCGGCGTGCAGGGTGCAGATGCCTCCGTGCCCGGTCGATATGGCCTGGAAGAGGACGTAAGCCTCTTCTCCTCTAACCTCCCCGACGACGAGGATGTCCGGCCTCATACGCATGGCAGCCTTCACGAGGTCGAAGAGGTCCACGGCTCCTGCCTTCTCCTCCGTGGCCGCGTAGCTCTCGCGGGAGACGAGGGAGGTCCAGTTCTGGTGGGATATGTTGATCTCCTGTACCTCCTCGATGGTGACTATCTTCGAGTTGAGCCTGGTGAGGGTCAGCAGGGCGTTCAGGAGGGTGGTCTTCCCCGCTCCGGTCGCCCCGACGACGATGGCCGTAGCCCTGTTCTGCATCATCAGCCAGACGTAGGCCGCCAGCCTGTGGTCGACGACGTTGAGATTAATCATGTCTATGATGGTCAGAGGGTCTTCCCTGAACTTCCTTATCGTGGCGCTGCTCCCCATCGGGGAGACCTCGCGCCTGAACGTCGCAATCAGCCTGTGCCTCCCGGGGAGGGTCCCCTGGACTATCGGGAAGGCTGTGGAGACGTGCTTCCCAGCCATGTGGGACAGCCTAGTGACTATGTTGTCGAGGGCCTCGTCGTCCGCCAGTGCGACGTTCGTCTCGAGGCTCTCGTGCCCCTTGTGGTAGATGTACAGGGGGCGCCCGACGGCGTCTATGGAGATGTCTTCTATGTTGGGGTCCCGCATGAACCCGTCTATGACCCCGAACCCGACCAGGTCGCGCTCGGCGAAGTAGACGATCTTGGCCCAGGAGGTCGCCGGGACGACGACGGAATACTTCAGCAGGATCCTGCGGGCCTGCCCGGCGAAGTACTGCCTCGGGTTGACCTCCGTCCTCGGGACGGTCAGCTCGTCTTCAAGCGCGTCAAGCAGGTACGAGTAGATGCCAGCCTCGGTCTTCGTCAGGGGGACTTCGTCCAGGAAGTAGCGCCTGACCCCGAGCGGGCTCTGGGCTATGACCGAGTAGGCGAACGGGCTGTTGACCGGGTACCTCTCCAAGATCTTCCATGCCGGAGGGATCGGCGACCCTGTCAGAGGGAACCTCACGTTCACCTTGCCGAGGACGATGGCCATTTCGGACTGGCGCCTCTTCTCTTCGGCCTGGCTCGGCGCCCTGGTCACCGGCGCCATCGCCGCGACCGTCACTTCCGCCTGCGCCTTGGCGACCTCGGTGACCTGGACCTTCTTTATCTGAAGAGCTTCCTTGGCCTTCCGCTCGCTCTCCCTCTTCTCCAGCTCCTCCTGCCGTTTCTTGGCCTCCTCCTCTCTCTTCTTGCGCTCCTCTTCCTCCCTCGCCCTCCTCTCCGCTTCTTGGGCAGCCTTTTCCTCTTCCTTCCGCTTCCGCTCCGCATCCTCGCGGGCCTTCCGTTCGGCTTCCCTGCGGGTCCGCTCCTCCACCCTTCTGAGCTCCTCCTCCTCCCTGCGCTTGCGCTCCTCCAGCTCCCTTGCCTGCCTCTCGGCACGTTCCCTTGCTTCCTTCTCCGCCTTCAGGCGAGCCTTTTCGGCCTGCTCCCTCCGCTCCCTCTCCTCCCTCTCGCGGCGTTCGGTTTCTCTGCGGGTCCGCTCCTCCGCCTTCCGCCTCTCGTTCTCCTGTCGCTCGCGGAGCTTGGCCTCTTCCTTTGCCTTCCTTTCCGCCTCCTTCCGCTGGAGCTCCTCCAGCTTGTGTCTTTCCTCCTCCTCTATCCTCTTCCTCCTGGCCTCGGCCTTCTCTGCCCTCTCCCGCTCTTTCCGCTGCCTCTTCTCCTCCCGCTTCCGCGCCTCCAACTCTGCCTTGGAGATTTTTTCTGCCTGCCTGCTATAATCATCCCTACTGCCGGCACCAGCAGCCAATATTGTGGATTTTGCCCTGCTTGCAATATAAGCGTATATGGCCTGCAGGAGGTTTTCGCCCAGCTGGAGCCTCCGGTCCGCGGCGGCCGGTTTGGTTAGCGACAATATGTTGCCCTTTCAGGGCGAAGTCGCCCTCATTCCTTAAGGGCGTTACGGAGGCTGGCTCCATCGAGGCGATTCTTGCGGAGCCGCTATCATCGAAAACTGGGGTGTGACGAGCCAAGAGCCGCCAGATTGTTGCCCTTGGTCAGGTCAAGGGTGGTTGTAGACAGGGAAGACCTGGAAGGTGTACTGCGGGCTGACGCGGACCTGCTGGGATGCCCAGTACTGGACGGAGACGGACGTGATAGGATTCGCCGCGCACCCGCCGTAGACCCCGGCGGGGAGCGAGAGCTTGGTGGCGGTCACCGCCCCGGCTGGGAAGTAGTAGACCTGGGAGATGAAGGACCCCGCCTCGCTGCTGCAATCCTCTCCTCCAGTCCCGAAGATCTCCGACTCGAGCTGGGCGTAGACAGTGACGTTCAGGTTGTTCCTCACGTTGAAGGTGAACGTGTCGCTCGTGGCGTTGTAGGTGTTCCCGACGACCACCAGGCTCGAAAGCGGGACCTGGGGCACTATCGCGTTGATCCGCTTGTTCAGCAGGTTCAGCTCGTTGGTGATGTTCTGCAGCTGGTAGTTGACTTCGCTTCTGAACCCGGCACTGTTGGAAGCGTTGTCGTTGAGCTCCATCGCCACCCTGCTTACTTCGCGCGTGATGTTCAGGAGGCTGGACTGGGACGACGTCAGGGCCTGAGCCTCGGCGCTTTGGGAGGCCTGCAGCTGAGAGAGCTGGCTCCGCAGTGAGCCCACGGTCGCCTGCAGGTCGGATATGGACGCCTGTGCGGCTGAGATCTGCGACGACAGCTCCGACCTGTTCTGCTCCACCTGGTAATTCGCGACAAACAGCACGTAGAAGTTCCCTCCTAGGGCGATGCCGGCGATGGCAACGGCGGCGACAGCCATGAGATTGATGTTCATGGACCAGCCTTGCCTCATCCCTTCTGGCCAAGCTTAATGGCTTTTGCGTTCTCAGAGCCCTTGTCAGCCCTGCAGCGAACCCGGCCAGAGCCCTGCCGGCCGACCGACGAGGCTTTTTTAGGGCGAGAGGCCCAAGCGCGCCCGTGAACCCGCAGGGGACTTCCGTCGGGAGCCTCCTCATCCGTCCAATCCTACGGTTGCTGGTCGCTGCCGCCTTCGGGGACCTCGGGGTCCTGCTTCTCGTGCTGGTGGTCCATGCGGCGACCAGGAGCGAAGCCCTGCTGGCTCCTGCCCTGTTCCTGACAGTGGCCCTGGCGCTCTTCTCGGCGTTCTCCCTGGTCGCGGGGGCGGCCTACGCGTGGGTCTGGTTCCCGCAGCATCGGAAAGCCCTCATATTCGTGGTCTTCATAACCGCGCTGACCCTGGCCGCCCACCTCTACGTCGTCAACGTCCCTGCTGCGACCCAGCCGGCGACGCTCACCGGCGCGGTCGGCACGCAGGTGAGGGACCAGGAGATACAGGTCAACTCGACCCTTTCTGGGACGGTCATGGCCCTGACGGTGAAGGTCACCGGCGGGAACCCGGTCGCAGACCTGCAGGTGAGCGCCGACGGCGTGCCCCTGCAGGGGGCATGGTCGGGAACGGCCCCCACCTTCGCCTCCCCCCTCGCAGTCGGCTCGTCCATATCGGGGGACTGGGCCGTCGCGGCCGCCCCGACCGGCATCAGCGTGTCCTACCAGACGCTGGTCTGCTACGACCAGACCACCAGCGTCTACGGCTGCATCATGGACGAGGTCTTCTACGTCCCGGAGGCCCAGGGGATCCTCACGGGCACCCACTGTTCGACCACCGCCCCCAACTGCCACATGGAGCATCCGCCTCTCTCCCCTGCCCTCATGGCCGCCGGGATGGCGCTGTTCGGGGAGTACAACGCGGCGGGGTGGAGGGCGTTGCCGGTCCTCCTGGGGACGTTCAGCATACCCCTGCTCTTCGGGATAGCGTGGAAGCTTTCGGGGGACAAGAGGGTGGCCTGCTTCTCGTCGGCCCTCCTGGGCCTCGACGTGATGTTCTTCGCCCATTCAGGGGCAGGCTTGCTGGACATCCCGCTCGTCTTCTTCGGGCTCGTCGCCCTTTTCGTCTTCGTCTGGGACGTCAAGGTATGGAAGCTCGACAAGTACGTCATCTCGGGGGCGATGCTGGCCTTCGCCGGCCTCTCGAAGGAGACAGCCATCTTCCTGGCCTTCGGGCTCTTCACGTACAACATACTCCTCGGGGGAGGGACCAGGAAGCAGCGCTACCTGTCGACCGTCAAGATGGCCGTCGTCCTGGCGCTCGTCTTCGCGGCAGGACTGCAGACCTACGACTCTCTTCTCGCCACGCCGGCGGTTCCCACCTTCGTCGACCAGATGAAGTACATGCTGTCTTACGGGTCCAGCCTGATCGCCAGCCAGTGGGCGTGCCAGCCCACAACCGGCTACTGGTGCATGTTCCCCAACAACGGAGGGGGCGCGCCGATACTGCCGATCGACTGGCTGCTCTACTACAGCCCCGTAGGCTACTACGCCACGTCGGTCACCGTGTGCCCGGCCAGCGTGAACGGCGTCTGCCAAGGAGGCCAGTACACCTACGTCTCCATAGCCTACTACGGGGTAACCAACCTCATCGAGACGTGGACGACGTTCATCTGGGTGCCCGTGGTCGCGTTCCTGCTGTACAGGTACCGCAGGAAGCCCGGGTCGGGTCTCGACCAGTTCGTCTCCGGCGAGCCTGGCGGGCATGGGCTCCAGCTCCCCCCTGACCTCAGGTTCGCCGCGCTCGCCTTGATCTGGTTCGTGTGGAACTACGTTCCCTACCTGTTCCTGCTGCTCGGAGGGAGGGTGACCTACCCCTTCTACTTCATCCCCGCCATTCCCTCGGTGGCCATGGGAGCCGGCTTCCTGGTGACGAGGAAGTGGTTCCCGCGCTGGGCGGCCTACGTCTTCGTCGCAGCCGCCTTCGTCTTCTTCTTCGTCTACTTCCCGTACAAAGGCTTCCTGCCGGACTGGGCTCGGGTGGCCATCGGCCACTAGGCGGAGCGAATCAGGACCAGCTGGTCGCGGTGGTGGTGTACGTGGTCGTAGTCGTGTAGGTCATGGTCCCGTTCACGACGACGAGGACCTCCACCATGGGGTAGGTGACGGTCACGAGAGACGGCGTCACGGTCGTCGTGACCGTGTACGTGAAAGTGCCGTTCACGATGACCTCATCCAGGACGTAGGGGCCCGGCGGCTGCTGCCCAGCCGCGGTGGTCGCGGCCTGAGGGAGGACTATCGGCGTCCCAAGCGCCAGCGCAAGTGAGACCGCGATTATGACCAGGAAGATTACTGCGGCCACCACGATCACGAGCCTCCTCAGCCGATTCTGGAGTGCGATATCGGACACGCCCGTCCTTCCACAGTACTGCCCCGCCAGTTAAAGAGGGTTACGACGGCGAAATCCTGGCTTCCCGCCCGCAGAGAATCAGGAAGGAGCGCCCGGGCCTGAACATGGACCATGCTTTCATGGCTGCAAAGGTTATTGCGGCCATTCCGACTACTCGAAGGGGGCAATGCCCGCTTTCAGTTATTACGAGTCCAACTTCATCTCCAGGTGGTGGAG
>DASPPF010000004.1:0-17885 GCA_035625575.1 Nitrososphaerales archaeon
GATCAAGGGTGCCAGCTGGACAGCCTGGAACTCGTTTCTTGCGAAGTTCGAGAGGAAGACGGCCAGCAGGACCTGGACGAGTCCGTAGAGCACGGCGGCCGTGACGAGCAGAGCCGGGTCTCCTCGCACGGCTGCGCCGAACAGCCCCACCCCCACCGCGAAGACCACGATGACCATCATGATGCCCACGACCAGCAACGAGAGTATGTATCCGAGGAGTCTTTCGAGAGCGGTCAGGGGCGTCGTGTAGAGCCTCGGCAGCGTGCCCGACGTCGTTTCCCTGGACACCGTGAGCAGTGAGATCAGCAGCACGAGGAAGGTCAACACGAACGCAGTCACGCTGGGAATGCTCACGTCCAGTCCGCTCAGCTTCACCCCGCCATAGGCGTACTGCTGGACGAGGTTGAACCCCTTGATTCCAGACGCATTCTGAACCGAGCCCTGGAGGGCCCCGAGCACGCTGGCAGCGATCGATGGTTTGGTGCCGTCGATGTACAGCAGGATCGAAGCGGTGACGTTGCGACCCTGAGCCCTCATTAGTATCGTCTGAGAGAAATTCGATGGGATCAAGACCGCAGCGAAGTACGTGCCTGAGTCCACGCCGGCTTTGCCCGCGGTGAAGTTACCCGTAGTCACACTGACGACGTTATCGGTCTGCAGGGCCGTCAGGACTTGGCTCCCGGCGTGCAGCGACACCGCTGTCGTCCCGAAGGCGGCCGTGTATCCAGCGTCCTGGTTGTCGACCAGTATCGGAACGTTGCTGGCCTGGCCGCCAAGGGCAAACCCGAAAATCAGCATGACAACCGCCGGCATGAGGATCAGCATCGCCAGGGTCCGTCTGTCTCTTCGAATCTGCGCGAGGACGCGCCCGGCGACCGCGGAAGACCTCCTGAGTGAGAACCGGCCTGTCCTAGACATCGTTCAACTCCTTCCCGCTCAGTTTCAGAAAGACATCTTCAATCGAACGCACGCCGTGTCTGGACATGAGGCTCTCTGGCTCACCCTCGTCCACCAGCCTCCCTGCCCTCATCAGCCCTATCCGGTCTGCTTTCCCAGCCTCGTCCATCACGTGCGAGGTCAGCAGAATCGTCAGGCCGTTTGACCTCAGGGATCGGAAGTAGTCCCAGAGGAAGGCTCGCAGGACAGGGTCGATGCCCACGGTGGCTTCGTCGAAGAAGACCACCTCCGGCTCGTGGATCAGCGCGCACGCGATGCTCGCTCTCCGCTTCATTCCGCCGGACAGGTTCGACACCAGAGAGCGTTCCCTGCCCTTCAGCCTCAGGACCTCGTTGAGCTCGCCGAATCGCCTCTGGAAATCCCCCGAGCTCATTCCGTAGAGCTTCGCGAAGAACCGAGCGTTCTGCTCGAGGGTGAGGTCCGAGTAAAGCGAGTACTCCTGCGGTGCCACGCCGATCCGTGAAGAAACGACGTGCCTGTGGCGGGGCATCTCGGCCCCGAGAACTGTAATCCTGCCCGCGGTGGGGGCGAGCGCCCCGGTCATCATGTTGATGGTGGTGGTCTTGCCCGAGCCGTTCGCTCCTATCAAGGCGTAGATCTCCCCTTTCCTGACGCTGAGCGTTAGACCATCGACTGCCTTGATTTTGCCTTCCTTGAACACCTTCGTGAGATTCTCCGTTTCGATGGAGGGCGTCGCTCCTTCCCCGGACGTCAGGCAGTTCGCCAGACCGTAAAAGCATGGGGTTCAATCTGGCTCGTCGATTCCAAGCGAGGCCCAATCGAAACGTCTCCTAGCCACATATACCTCGCGCGCGTTCGCTCCAGCGTGGTCGCTCCCCACATCGTGGTGGCCTTGGGACTGTTCGCCCTCGCTGCCTTCTTGGCCTATCTCTTTCTTTCTGGACTGGTCTGGGGCGCAGGCTACGGCCCGACACCGAGGAGGCAGCTCGAGGCCGCGGCGTCGCTGCTCCAATTGAAGGAGGGCGACACAGTCTACGACCTGGGGTCTGGTTTCGGAAGGGCGATCATCTTCTTCGCAAAGCGATATCACGTCACGGCGATAGGAGTGGAGATCGACCCGCTGCGCTGCTCCCTCACCGAGCAGAGCGCGAGAAGGCAGGGACTCTCCGCGAATGTCACCGTCCTCCGAGGGAATCTACTGAACGTGGACCTGGGACGCGCGACGAAGGTCTTCTTCTTCCTCACCCCGCTGCTGATGAAGAGGCTTCAAGAGAAGGTTGGGAGAGAGATGCCCGAAGGCGGGCGGGTGGTCTCTGTGGACCACCGTTTCCCAGACTGGAAACCCGCCGAGACGGTCGAGAACGTTCATCTCTACTTGGTCGGACCGAGGACGAAGCCCGGACCAGTTCAGAGAGACGACTAGCTGGCGGGCTAGGGCGCGGCGAGCCCTGCCTTAACGGCGATGACCGGCCTGTTTGCGAACCGATACACGGCGAACGCGAAGACGAGGAACAGTGGTACGAGCAACAGGTCGTTCAGTTGCAGGAAGGTCTCCCCGAACCAAAAGCCGGAGAACGAGAGCAGAAGACCAGCGACGACGACCTTCATGTTCGCCTGCTTCACTCTCCTGACCTGGGTCCGGAGGACGTATGTCGCAACTACGACGACCGAGGTTCCGAGAACGATCCCGGCTCCCGCGGACCCGAAGTTGACGGGGAGCAAGCCCACGAGGACTATGGACGCCTCGAACGCCTCGACGGCGCCCACCGAGAAGCCCGTGTAGAGAAGCCCTCTTTCGAACGGTTCGCTCTTGAAGCCAGCGGTCTTGCTCTTGACCACCGACCTTCGAGCGCTCCTCGTGAGCCTCAGCCCGAAGTAGAGAAGCAACACCGCTCCCAACAGCCTGATGTACAGTTCCGGCAGGAACGAGATCAGTCCCGCGACCAGGAGCGTCGGGACCATGACCACGATGACCCCAGCGGAGACGGAAAGAAACGCCGCGGGGCTGCGGGAGTCAGCATAGAGCGCCAATCCGACTGCCGCCGCCTCTGCGAACTCCAGGGTCGTTATCCCTGCTGCCGCTAGGAGAATGCCAACGTCGAAGAGCAAACGAGCGGGCTCGGCCCACCGAGTTCTTTAATCCTATTCTCCCTAACGACAGGTTGCGTTTCTCCCTGGCGCCAAGGGCCACCGGGATCGTAGAGTCCCATCGCGGACAAGATTCCGACAAACTGCTTATCAGGCGTGGGTCGGCGGTGAGCGCTCGGGTCTTTCCTGGAATGAGTTCCATCGCTCCCAGTGCCAGTGCTTCAAGGCTGCGGAAGTCGGTGGCCGGTTACTCGGGGCTCATCGTCCTCAGTCTTATCTGGGGGATGGCGTTTGTGGCGATAAAGCAGGCCGACTCCGAACTCTCGCCAGTCAACCTCGCTTTGATTCGCTGGTTCATCGCGAGCGCGTGTTACCTCGTTCTCATCCCACTCATCGGGAGGTGGAAGACGAGGCTGCAGAGAAGGGACATCCCAAGGCTGCTGGCGATCGCTTTCTCGAACGTGGCTGGTTACCACATATCGCTGTACTACGCGGAGACCACGGTCTCCGCGGGGTTGGCTGGCATACTGATCTCGTTCGGGCCAGTCTTCGTCGTCATCCTGTCGCACTTCCTTCTGAACGAGAAAGCCGGAAGGCGCATACTGCTGGGCCTGCTTCTGGCGGTGGTGGGGACGCTCGTCCTTTCCGTCAGCACGGTCAACCTCGCCGACTTCGCCTCGCTCTACGGCCCGGCCGAGGTGATACTGAGCGCCGCGTTCTACGCGCTGTTCACCGTCCTTAGCAAGCCCCTGGTTCACAGGTACGGGGCGCCGCCCATCACCATATGGTCGGGGCTCATCGGGACGACCATGATGCTGCCCCTCCTGTCGCAGAGCTTCGTCAGCCAGCTCGAGGTGCTGTCAGCCATCGGGTGGGCGTCGGTGCTGTACCTGTCCGTCCTGAGCACGGTCCTCGGCTACCTGCTCTTCTTCACTCTCGTGAGCAGGGGCGCAGTCTCTAGGCTCTCGATTCAGCTCTTCCTCGCGCCCATGGTGAGCGTGGCGGGAGGGGCCCTGCTGCTGAGTGAACCTGTGTCCGCCGCGACCGTGGTCGGAGGAGGAATGATGCTCGTCGCCGTGGGCCTCGTAACAGGAATCAAGCGGAAGTAGCCGCCACCGTCACACATTCCTGAGCAGTGCGAGCAGGCGGGACCCTCCATTCTTGATGACCTTGCCTCTCGGCTTCTGGTTCACTTTGCGGCCAGATTTCGCTCTCTTGCAAGAAGCGTCCGTTTGCGTTTCAGTCCGAGGCCGTATCCGCCCAAGCTCCCGTTCTCTCTGATGACCCTGTGGCAAGGTATGATCAAAGGAACGGGGTTCGAAGCGCACGCGTTGCCGACCGCTCGGACAGCTTCGGGCTTCCCTATCATCCCCGCCACGTCGCTGTAGGAGCGCGTCTCACCCAGAGGGATCCTCTGGAGCGCTGACCAGACTCTGAGCTGGAACTCGGTTCCCTTGATGTCCAGAGGCAGCCTCGCCTCCTGGCCGCGCAGGTGCCTGTTCACACCCTTCAGGAAGCGCATTGCCCGGTTCGACTTTGCAATCTGAGCTCTTGGATACTCCCTGCGCAGGGCGGCCACGAGTTCCTTCTCGGTCGCGCCAGCGTTCACAGAGCAGATTCCGTGCTCGGTCGCTGCCACGAGGAGGTGCCCAATTGGGGAGTTGCCTGTGGCGTACGTAATCAGAGTCCCCGAACCGCCCTTCCTGTAGGTCGCCGGCGTCATCCCCAGCCTGACCCTGGAGTCCTCGTAAAGCCAGCTCTGGGAGGAGTAGCCAGTCCCTCGCAAGGCGTTGAGAACGGGCTCCCCCTTGGCAAGCCTGAGCTTCAGCACGCTGAGCCGGCACTCCTCCAGATACTTCCTGGGCGAGATTCCCATCACGTCCGCGAATATCCTCTGGAGGTGGTACGGACTGACCCCGAACTTCTCGCCGAGGAGGGCCAACGTCACCTTTGATGCCAGGTTCTCCTGGATGTATTCGCAGACCTCTCTCACGAGTTCGACCCTCTTTGGGTCCCCGGAATGCTCGGCGACCTCGGACTGCATCTTTCGAAGGAACTCTTCCCGATTGGTAATAAGGCGTTTTGTCGAAATCTTGCGCCAAGAAGGATTCCTGCTGAGCCAGCCGCAAGGACCGAGGAAGCTCCTGTGCCCGCACTTGGTTGCGGCATGGCTCCGCCTTTGAGAATGCTTTTTACAAGAAGGCCAACGGAAAACGCGAGAGAGCCGTGCACTACTTCGTTGTTCTCACAAAGGAGTGCAACCTCTTCTGTTCCTACTGCCTGGGAGGCAGCGACACGGCTCCGAGGGAGATACAGTACACTCTCTCGGACCTGAAGTCCTTCTTGTCGCGGGATGCCGACCCGGTGGTGGAGTTCTACGGTGGCGAGCCCCTGCTCCGCATCAGAACGATGGAGAGCATCATGGATGCCATCCCGGCGCGGTTCGTGGTCCAGACGAACGGCATCTTCCTGGACAGAATCGAGCCGAAGTACCTGGACATGTTCCACTCCATCCTAGTCTCCATCGACGGGACCAAGAGCGTCACCGACAGCAAGCGAGGTAGCGGCGTGTACGATCGAGTGCTGCGCAACGTGGAGCTAGTGAGGAGAGAGGGATTCCGCGGCGACGTGGTGGCAAGGATGACCGTGGCCCAGGGCACGGACATCGACGAGAACGTCCGGCACCTCCTCGACACCGGGTTGTTCGACCACGTCCACTGGCAGCTGGACTTCGGCATGTTTTGGGAAGCCGGGGAATACACGGAACCCGGACTCGATGAGTGGCTCGTCGCCTACGACTCGGGCGTCTCGTCGCTCGTGCGCTTTTGGGTGGGCGAGATGTCCCGCTCGAAACGCGTCCTTGGCATGGTTCCCTTCATCGGCGTGATGAACTCGTTGCTGTCGGGGACGAGGTCGAGTCTGCGCTGCGGGTCCGGGGTCGATTTCTTCACAATCATGCCCGACGGCGCCGTTTCTGCGTGTCCGGTGTCTCTCGATTTCGATTTCTCGAGAGTGGGCTCGATGCTCAATCGCGACCCTCGAACGCTTTGTGGCAAGGCCGAGCTCGGCGAGCCATGCGCATCCTGCGACATCCTGGACGTGTGTGGCGGCCGATGTCTGTTCGTGAACAGGTGCCAGGATATGCTCCGCGAGGGCGGTTACCCCTACATCTGCTCCACTGTGAGGCACCTCGTGAACGAGTTGCGCGACGCCTTGCCCGAAGTCGAGACCTTGATCGAGGAAGGGTCGGTCAGGCGGCGCGATTTCAGCTACCCCGAGCTCAACAACGGTTGCGAGATCATACCGTGACATGGCTCTTGCGGTCAGGGCTTGGACCGGAGTGGTTGCCGCTGAGTCGACGTTAGCTGAACCGAGTCAGCGCATGGTTCTCAGAATCGACTAGAGACGCCGGGCATGAGGAGAAAGACTCCCGTAGCCAACATCCAAAGCAGAGCGGGCGCGACGATTAGCCACTCCATGCCGCCGCTGCCGAGTGGTCCAATCACATTTGCGCCATCGAGTATCAGAGCTCCCAAGCCAACCACTCCCAAGACTTCTGTGAGGGGGTAGAATCCGCGCCAGCTGGGGGTTGCTGACATGAGTCTCCCAATCTGGATGAGGCCGAAGTTCGCACACAAGAACGCAACGAGTGCGGTAGCGAGGTCGCCCAAGTACGTCACATCCTCTGGAGTGAACGCGTTCGCGAAGGTGGCCAATCCTGCCACGATCATGAGGCCGATCGCGACCGTCCGTCTCCGACCCGCTGGGAGAGACCTCCGAAACAACACCGTCCCCATGACGAGCAGCAGTCCCAGAACGGCGACGGACGAGTTCGCCAGCACGTGCAGGGGAGAGCACACCTGGTTACCCTGAAAGACGCCACAGTTGACCGCTTGAAGGTCGCTGATGGTGTTGCGTAGAGGACTGTAGCTCGGAGGACCGTAGCGTAGCCCGGTAAGGTAGATCGACGCGAAGAACTGGACGACCCCGACAACGTACAGGGCCCCTCCAAGGGAGACGCCTCTCCTTCCAACCTCGGCGGTCATGCATTCACCTTCGAGCCCAGCCTAGATAACTTCAGATTCGATACTGGAGACTCCGCCCTGCTCCGCGAGTAGCCTGCGGGCCCGACGGGAGCCTATGGTTTCAGGCGATGGGACGAAGTCGAGATTCTAGTCGCTGATGCCTGCACCGCAAGGCTGCTTCCGAAGCGGTCCGAGCGCAAGCAAGACCAGTCCCACCAGCGTTAGGCCGGCGAACCTGGCTGCCGAGCTAGGAGTTCGCCCGGGCGGCTCAGAGGACCGAGGAAGCTGGAAGACACGCCATGAACAGTTATCCTAGAAGTGTGTCTTCTTCTGTGTCTCCGCCCCTTCGTTCCTGAGGGCGAGAAGCTCGGTCAGCTT
Organism: Nitrososphaerales archaeon; assembly: GCA_035625575.1. Classification (GTDB taxonomy): domain Archaea; phylum Thermoproteota; class Nitrososphaeria; order Nitrososphaerales; family Gagatemarchaeaceae; genus DASPPF01. The sequence continues at coordinate 7,410 of DASPPF010000004.1, forward strand.
CTCGGGAAACATCATGGTCTTGGTGAGCAGGTCGGCCCTGGCGCTTGCCACTCCTGGTTGCGACTTCGCCCATTCTAGGTAGCTCTGAACGTCGGCCATCGTCGACGCGCTCACGAAGATCCATCCATCGGCAGGGTCAGCGAACTGAACGGTGAGGTAGCTTGCCTTGAAGTATGAAAGCATCGCGCGGTCCACGGTGCCCTTCGCCCCGCTCTGGGCGTAGCTGTAGGACAGGTACACGGGGATGAGCCCCGGGATGCTGCCCGCGTCCAGGCTCGCGAGAGCGAATACAGTATTGTCCATCCTCAGCCGGCGGACTCGGTTTCTCACCGTCCTCGTTGAGAGGCCGAGTTCTTTTGATAACTGGACGAAGCTCTTGCGTGCATCGTTGGAGAGCGCGCGGACGACAGCCACGTCCGTCCCTGACATGCGCTCAGTTCTGCACTGCGGGAGGGCCCATCTGACGCGAGTCATCCTCTCTGCGTTCGTGATTCGGGAGATCAGCTCGATGGTCCTTGAAAGCGACTCTTCACCGTTGTAGCTGACTATGAGCTTGAGCGCTCGGCCGTAGAAGTCTATCATCCCCGTGATTTCCTGGACGAGCTTGAGCTTCCTGATCATGTCTGGCTTCGCGGATTCGGGCTCCACGTCTACCGTCGCGTCCATGACCCTGCACCCGAAGAAGGTCGGGTTGACTATGAGCCGCCACCCCGACATCGCGCCGGACTCCTGGAGCCTCCTGTATCGGTAGTTCACGGTCGTGTCGTCGGCCCCGAGGCGGGCCGCGATGGACCTCAGGGACGAGCGCACCTGCGCGTCTGACGGGGCAACGGCGCCCTCGGACATGAGAGCCCTGAGGATCTTCACGTCGAGTTCGTCCATCGAGCTTCTCCTGGGTGCGGTTCCCGTTTTCCTATTTATTCATCGCTTCACTTTTGCCTGAAGCGTTCAGGCAAGGGTTCAATTATCGACTCGCCGCTCGGAGGGCCATGAATACGAACGTGCCTCGGAGAGGACAGCGACGAGAATCAAAGTGACCGGCGTGTATGTGGACGACCAGGAGAAGGCTCTGCGCTTCTACACCAAGGTGCTGGGCTTCGCGAAGAAGGCCGATTTCAGCAACGGGCCGTATCGCTGGCTCACGGTCACCTCACCCGAGGACCCAGACGGCGTCGAGCTGCAGCTGGCGCTGAACGACAACCCGGCGGCCAAGGCCTATCAGCAGGCCATGTTTCAGCAGGGGCAGCCCGCGGTCATGTTCTTCACGGACGACGTCAGGGGTGACTACGAGCGGATCAAAGCCCGCGGCGCCGAGTTCACCATGCCGCCTACCGCAGTGACCGGTTCGACCATAGCCAAGCTGAAGGACACCTGCGGCAACCTGCTCCAAATCTCGCAGCTGGCGAGATACTAGTGGTGCCCGTCAAGCAGGAAAGGACTGATGAACGATGAGTAGAACGACACGCACGAAGTCCAAGGGATTCACGGACGAGGAGAAGGCCGCGATGAGAGAGCGCGCCCAAGAGACGAAGGCGGGCAAGGAGGACGGGGAAAGCGCCGTGCTCGCGAAGATTGCCGAGATGGCGGAACCGGATCGCAGCATGGGCAGGCGGCTCCATGCTCTCATCAGAGCCAGCGCGCCAGCTCTCTCGCCGAGGCTCTGGTACGGGATGCCCGCGTACGCCAAGGACGGCAAGGTCGTCTGCTTCTTCCAGCCAGCGCAGAAGTTCAAGACGAGGTATGCGACGCTCGGCTTCAGCGATGAGGCCAACCTCGACGAAGACGCCATGTGGCCGACCACCTTCGCGCTGAAGGGGCTGACTGCCTCCGAAGAGGCAAGGATAGCGGCGCTCGTGAAGAGAGCGGTGAGCTGAGAACCGGAATTCTGCGCGGGCCCGACGGGAGTCGAACCCGTGACCCTCGGGTTAAAAGCCCGATGCTCTACCTGGCTGCTCTTCGACTCCGAATCTGAGCTACGGGCCCGCGACAAACGTCGGCTCGCTGGCCGTATTTAGTCTCAGCAATCTCACCTCAGCAAGCGTCTGACCGTGGCCAGGCTCTCCTTCATGGTGCGCTCGTCGCTGTAAGGAGTCTCCAGAATCAGAGGCCTCTCGGTGACTCCTGCATAGTGGAGAAAGCTCCTGAACCCGCGCTCTCCAATCTTGCCCTTGCCGATGTTCTCGTGCCTGTCGAGGTTGCTTCCCAGCGGTCCCTTGGAGTCGTTCAGATGGACCACCTTCAGACGGTCTAGTCCGACCAGCTCGTCAAACAACCCCATCGTGCGATCCACCGCCGCTGGCCCCGCGAGGTCGAACCCGGCCGCGAACGAGTGGCAGGTGTCGAAACAGACCGCGGCCCTCTCGCCCTTCTTGACCAGGTCCAGAATCTGCCTGAGCTCCTCGAAGCGTGCGCCGACGCTGTTCTTCTGCCCGGCCATGTTCTCCAGGAGCAGGATCGTCTCCCCGGAGCTCCCGGAGATTGCCTCGTCGAACGCCTCGGCTACGTTCCTGACGCCGACCATGCTGCCCTTGCCCATGTGGCTCCCGAGGTGGGCGACGAGGTAGTCTACGCCCAGGGCGTCGCACCTCTTCGCCTCCGCGTCGAGCGTCTTCCTGCTCGCCCTCATCATCCCCCTGTCCGGAGAGGCCAGGTTGGGGAGGTAGGGCATGTGGTCGACTATTCTCTTGAACCCGGACTTCTTCCTCTTGTCGAGGAAGGCGCTCACCACATCATCGGCGAGAGGCTTGAACTTCCAGCCCCTCGGGTTCCTGGTGAACATCTGGAACGTGGTGCACCCTATCTTGGTTGCTCTGTCGAACGCACTGTCCAGTGAGTCTGCGATGGAAACGTGAAGGCCGAGCATCGGCTCTGCCATTCAGCGATGGCTGCCCTTCGGGTCTTATGGCCTTTCTTCAGAGACGAGACAGAATGTCGGCGCCGTCAGTTCACGGCGTCCTCAGGTTTCTGCCGCGTCGCCGTGCTCCTCTTGGGAGGGGTTCGCCTGACGTAGCCGCCTCCCGTTCGCCTCGAAGGGGTTGGTGCCTGCGCGCCGACTGTGGCAGGCCCGAAATGGAGTCCGGAAGTCTTGGAAGGCGGAGGCGGTGGAATCGGCATTGTCGGTGCGGCAGGGGCAGCCGGCGGGACCCGAACGGGCGGAACCTCCTTCAGCACTTCTGGGGCTTCCGGCTCAGCATTCCTCCCTCGTCGGAGACGGGTGCCCAGGATGGCGACTGCCAGCGCGGCTACGCCGACCGATGTGATGGCTATGCCTATCACCAGAGAACTCAATGTGGGAGTCGGAGGCGCCCGGAAGAACTCTTCTAAGGACGGGTCTAAGTCGGTGGACAATATCATCACCAGAAGTCAACTCCGGACGCCCCCGAGGGGTTCGGCAGTTTGTTTCGAGGACTACAACTTATATCGAACCGCTGCACTGTAGCATTTCTATGATGCAGGTCCAGTACGACAAGATCTGCAGTGAGGCGTTCAAGTTCGACAGGCGAGTGAGGTTCGCGGCAATCCTGGACGAGTCAGGGAGGACTATCGCCGGGGGCATGAGGAAGGGCATACCTTCCCTGGAGCCCCAGAGCGAGGACCTACGGCTGATAGCGAACATCACGATACAGCTGAGTACGGACAAGACCTGGGACCAGTACTTCGGGAAGACCCAATTCACCTTCGTCAAGAGGGAGAAGCTGAGCATTCTCACCTTCCCCTTGGGGAACAAGCTGATGTTCGTCTCTTCTGAGCCCGACTTCACGCTTCAGCAGGGCCAGGACCTGCGGAATCAGATAGTCACTGCCCACTCGTCCGAGTTTCCAAAATAACTGAAGGGAGGTCTGTCAGGACATTCCCAGTTCGGGGAACTTCGACTGTGGCAGTCCGAGTTCCTTCTGGAGGGTCCTGATTCTTTCGGCGTACTTCTTCATGTCAGCGGCGTTCTTTTGGATCTTGGCGACCTTGTAGCCGCGCCAGGCCTTCTTCAGCGCGCCCCAGGTCTGCCCCTTCGAAAACTGCTGCCCCTCCGACAACGAAGCGCCGATTTTCCGTCAAAACTATTTAACGTTTGGCGTGTCTTCTTCGTTCACATAGAACGGAATCCTGTTGCCGTCCTTGTCGAAGACCCCTAGGCAGGACTCGTTGGCGTACGGGTAGCCCATTATCACCATGAGCCCGCCCGAGGCGTGGAGGAGGTCCTGTTGCGACGGGTTGGCGTTGCCCGAAGGGTGGGAATGCGCTATGCCCAGGTAGGTCATGTCGATTGGCACCATCCACCAGTTGAAGGAGGAGTAGGCTCTCGCATGGACGGCCGCAGGAGGAATCATCACGCCCGTCACCTCGGCCACGCCCTTCTTCCTTTTTCCCCTAAGGAGGAGGATGCCCTCGTTGGGGTAGGCCATCTTCGAGTAGGAGAGCAGGCTGTCGACCACGTCCCTCGCGAAGTGAACCTCTCGGATGGGCATCCGGGCCGTTACCTCAGGCTCTTGACGAAGTTGGCCACGACGGCGTCTCCGTGGGGGGCATCGGGACCATTCCTCTCCGGGTGAAACTGCAGACCGCGAATCGGCAGCTTGGCGTGCCTGATGGCTGCTATGGGGCTGGACCGGCTTCGTGCGAGCAACACAAAGCCCTCCGGCAGTGGTTCTATGACCTCTTCGTGGGACTCCAGGACTCTGATGACCCTTGGAAGGCCCGAGAAGAGCAGGTCGGGCTCGAGAATCTCCGTGTCCACGTAGTCTCTGATCGCCTGGCCCTGCTTGACGACCTTCGAGCCGAAGGCGTTGCCTATGAGCTGGAGCCCGAAGCAGATGCCCAGAAGCGGAGCGCTCGTTCCTCGAATGGCCTTCATCTCAGCCCCGTACTTCTTCTGTATCTGCCGCTCGGAGAGCATGTCAGGCGACCCGCTGAGCACGACGCCGTCGTGCTTGTCGAACAGTGACGCGGACGAGTCCGCCGGTGCGGCCACCGCGACTTGGGCGCCGTTGGAGGCCAGGGAGGTCGTGAGGCTGCCGAACCAGTCGCCCGTTGAGTAGTTGTTGACGACGAGCACCCGGGGCACGGAGTCACGAGCGTACCCGATTTGATATGAAGCTTTTCCGAGTCGTTTCGAGGGCAAAAGAGTTTAAAAATGCACTAGCAAGCGTCGCAACAAAAGGAGTACAGAAAACAAAATGTTTGCACCTTCTGCCGGATACGATAGAGCAATCACCATCTTCTCACCCGACGGCAGGCTGTACCAGGTCGAGTACGCCCTCGAGACCGTAAGGAGGGGGAACCTGGCCGTCGGGGTGATGACGAAGAGCGGCGTCGTGCTCGCTGTCGAAGAGAGAGGCAGGAAGCTCCAGAGCGGGGACTCGGTGACCAAGATGTTCCAAATCGACGACCACATCGGTGCCGTCGGCGCTGGCTACATCCCTGACGCGAGGATACAGGTGGACAACGCCAGGGTGATGGCACAGAGCAACAGGCTGGTCTACGACGAGCCTGTTGACGTGGAGGCAATAGCGAAGAGAATCGCCGACCTCAACCAGCAGTACACACAGTATGCTGGAGTCAGACCGTTCGGCGTCTCCCTGATCATCGCCGGAGTCGACGAGAACAACGGACCCGTGGTCTTCCTGACTGACCCCACGGGGACCTATGCGGGGTTCCACGCGATAGCGATAGGCCAGGGCAGCGACCAGGTGATCGACTACCTCGAAAAGAACTACAGGGCCGAGGCTTCATTGGACGACGGCATCACGCTGGCCATTGAATGCATCTACCTCGTCAGCGAAGACAAGCTCGGGACGTCGCACATCAAGGTCGCGGTCATCGACACCGACACGAAGAAGATGAGGAGGATCTCCGAGGACGAGATAGCGAAGTTCGCGTCCGGTGCCAGAACCCGCTCTGACAAGCAGCCAGCCAAGCCCTCCTAGGCAGGATGGGACCCAATGAGCGGGGGATTCGCCCACACCGCGGGCCAGACCAAGGCGAGGACGAAGGAATCGTCCAAGTTCACGACCGTCCGCCTCGTCATCGAGGGGCAGCACTTCGAGATCCTGGTCAACCCGGATGCGGCCCTGAGCTTCAAGCAGGGGAAGAACGTCGAGCCTTCCAACGTCATCGTGATCGACGAGGTCTACGCCGACTCCAACAAGGGGCTGAGGGTCGGGACGGAGAAGCTGAAGAAGTACTTCGAGACGGACAACGAGTCGAAGGCCGCCCTGGAGGTCCTGAAGCGAGGCGAGCTCAACCTCACCCAGGAGCAGAGGAAGAGGCTGACCGAGGAGAAGCGGAAGGCCATCGTGGCGATAATATCGAAGAACTACGTGGACCCGCGCACGTCGCTACCCCATCCGCCCACGAGGATCGAGCAGGCCATGGAGGAGGCGAGGGTCTCGGTGGACCCCTTCCAGGACGCCAACGAACAGACCAAGGGCGTGCTCGAGAAGCTGCGGACGATACTGCCGCTAAAGTCGGAGAAGGTGAAGCTTCAGGTGAAGGTGGCACCCCAGTATTCGGGGCAGACCATAGGGATCCTGAAGAACTTCGGCGACATCCTGAAGGAGGACTGGGGGGCCGACGGGACGCTCTCCGCAATAGTAGAAATACCAGCAGGAGGACAGCCAGGCCTGCTGGACCGCCTCGGTTCGACAACGAAGGGCGCGGCCCAGGTCACACTAGTGAAGTGATGATATGCCAACAGTGGAAAGGAAAGCAGTGATTCCGGGGGACGTGATAGCTACCGGCGACCATAGGTTCGGCAGCTACATCGAAAAGAGGGGGGACGCCTACATAGCCCTCAGGGTGGGCCTGGCGGAGATGGGGAGGGACGGCCTGCGGCTGAATCCGCTCTCAGGTCCCTACCTGCCAAGAGCCGACGACGAGGTGATCGGGAAGGTCATCGACATGAACGGCTTCGGCTGGGTCGTCGACATCAACTCCTGCTTCGACGGCTACCTGCCCGCCTCCTTCGTCTTCGGCAGGGACTTCTCACCCTCCACCCACGACCTCTCGACCAAGTTCAAGGTGGGGGACGTCATCGGCTGCAGGATAGAGTCATTCGACAGGTCGAGGGACCCTCAGCTGAGCATAAGGGGACCTGGGTTCGGGAAGATTCCGAGGGGAGAAATTGTTAAGATATCACCTACCAAGGTGCCGAGACTAATCGGGAGGAGAGGGGCCATGATCAACATGATAAGCGGAAGCACGCAGTGCGACATCAAGGTGGGACAGAACGGAGTCGTGGTGATAACTGGGCCGCCCGAAGGCGTCCCGAAGGCCACGACGGCGATAAGGATGGTCGACCAGGAGGCCCACGTGGCCGACCTGGGAAGCAAGGTCGAGCAGTTCCTCGGAGGTGCGAAGGTTGAAGGCTGAGAAGAAGAAGCTGATCGACAGCAAGGGGATAAGGCTCGACGGGCGGAAGTGGGACGAGCTGAGGCCCATCAAGCTGGAGGTCGGAGTGCTGAAGAACGCAGACGGCTCGGCCTACATCGAGTGGGGGAAGAACAAGATAATGGCCGCCGTCTACGGTCCCAAGGAGGTCCACCCGAAGCACCAGGTGCTCCCCGACAGGGCTCTGGTCAGGTCGCGGTACCACATGGCCCCCTTCTCCGTTGACGAGAGAAAGAACCCCGCTCCTTCCAGGCGAGAGATCGAGATATCCAAGGTGATCAGGGAGGCGCTCGAGCCCGCGATCGTCGTGGAGGACTATCCGAGGAGCGCAATCGAGGTCTGGGTCGAGGTGCTCCAGTCGGACGGAGGCTCTCGCGTCGCGGGAATCACCGCTTCGTCGCTAGCCCTCGCGGACGCCGGCATCAACATGAGGGACATGGTTGTTGGATGCTCGTGCGGCATCATAGAGGACCAGGTCGTGGCGGACCTCGACGACACCGAGGACAAGGAGGGGTCGGGCGACATGCCCGTGGCGATAATGCCCAACCTGAACCAGGTGACGCTGCTCCAAGTGGACGGCATCTACACGAGGGAGAACTTCCAGAAGGCTTTCGAGCTGGCGATAGAGAAAGGAAGGCAGGTCTACGCGATGCAGCGGGAGGCGCTGACGAGGAAGTACTTCGGCGAAGGCGTCGCGGCTTCGAGCGGGGAGGAGATGTAGGAAATGTCGATGAAGAAGAACTACGTCGTGGAGACCATTCGAAAGGCCGAGATGGCCGAGGTCCTCGCCAAGGGCAAGAGGCTGGACGGGCGGGCGCTGGACGAGCACAGGCCCCTGAAGATACAGACCGGGATAATCCAGAAGGCGAACGGCTCCGCGCTTGTGACCCTCGGGAACACGGAGGTGATTGCGGGCGTGAAGGTCGCGACAGGGACCCCCTTTCCGGACACGCCCGACAAGGGCCTTCTCGTGGTGAACGCCGAGATCCTTCCACTCGCGTCGGCCTACGCGGAGGCCGGGCCGCCCAGCGAGGACGCCATAGAGCTAGCGAGGGTGGTGGACAGAGGAGTGAGGGAGTCGGAGATGGTGGACATGACGAAGCTCTGCCTCATCCCCGGCAAGACTGTCTACTCCGTCTTCGTTGACGTCAACATAATGAACGTCGACGGCAACCTCTTCGACGCGACGAGCTACGCAGTGGTCGCAGCGCTGAGGACGGCCAAGATGAAGAAGTACAAGGTCAAGGACGAGAAGGTCGAGGAGACCGAAGACGTAGTCCCCGTCCCCGCGGCGAAGATTCCCGTCTCCGTGACCATGGCGAGGATAGGAGACTCCCTCGTGGTCGACCCCGACTCGGAAGAGGAGGGCGCGATGGACATGAGGATCACGATAACGACCGACGACGACGAGAACGTCTGCGCCTCCCAGAAGGGCGAGGCGAGCACGATCTCGTCGGCCCAGGTCCTCCAGGCCGTGGACACCTCCATCAGACTGGGGAGAGAGATCAGGAAGCAGATCAAGGACGCGACCGGCTGATGCCAAAGGCCAAGGAGAACGTCAGGGGCCTCGGGGCCAAGTACGGCGGAACCCTGAGGAAGAGGTACGCCAGAATCTACAGGACCCTCAAGACGGCGAGGGAGTGCCCCTCCTGCTCTAGCATGAAGCTGAAGAGACAGGCGTCTGGCATCTGGAGGTGCAGCTCGTGCGGTTACACGGTCGCCGGCGGAGCCTATTCGCCCGCACAGGCCGCCAGCAGGTAGCCCCTGCCGTCACGCCGCAAGCGCACCGAAACGGCTTCGCGAAACGCTAATCTCGCCAGAGCAACGGGGCACAGAGCCAGGGCAATGCCGAGAAGAGTGAGCGAACCGGTCGAGTCTGTGGAGCTCACGGTTTCGATAAAGGCTGACAGGGCGACGGCCGAGAGAATCAAGAAGCTCGTCCCCTCGGCGAAGGTGAAGAGGGGGAGCTGCGAGCTGAAGGTCGTGGGAGAGCGGCCCGCCGAAGTGGCCCAGAGAGCGGAGGAGATCATGGAGAAGCTCAGGGAGGTCGTCGGTTCCCAGAAAGACTTTAAGAATGCAGAGGGGTCGCCGAGGAAGAATTGAGCCAGCCAGAACTTCCGCCCTACCTCAGAGAACAGCTAGCCAGGTTCGACCAGACACAGCAGAACCTGCAGGCCGTGTTGATACAGAAGCAGCAGGTCGAGATGGAGCTCTCTGAGACCGAGAAGGCGCTGGAGGAGCTGACAAAGGCGGCAGATTCGGAGACCATCTACAAGTTCGCCGGCAACCTGCTGATCAAGGTTTCAAAGCCGGACATCGTGAAGGAGCTGACCGAGAAGAAGGAGCTCGCGAACACGCGGAAGATGGTGCTCGCAAAGCAGGAGAGCAGGTTCAAGGAGAGCATCAAGGACCTGCAGACCAAGATAGAAGCTGCAGCGAAGGGCAAAGCCCAGCCAGCGGCCGAGGAAGAGAACTAGGGCCCGCGGCTCGAATGACAGGGCCAGGAAAAGCAAACAAGTTCCCCTTCGTGGCTCCTGAAAAGCTGACCCGGGCCGCAGTGGTCTGTCACAGGAACGCTGACGCGGACGCCTACCTCTCGGCCTTCGCGCTCTCGAAGCTTCTGCGCGGCATCGCGCCGAGGTGCAGGGTTGACATAGTCACCCCGGAGGGCATGACCGCGCTCACGACCAAGCTGAGCGAGAGATTCCCGCACAGGAGGGTCGTCGAGAGCGAGTCAGACTACGACCTCTACGTGGCCGTCGACGTGGGTGATTCGGAGCTCCTCAAGGACTGGAAGGGGAAGATGCAGGCGAGCCAGGGGGTGAAGGTCCTGGTGGACCACCATCCTCTGAGGGACGCCGGGCTCTACGACCACGTCATCGTCGACGAGGACGCGACATCCGCTGCCGAGGTGGTCTTCCGAATCTTCAGGCAGCTGAAGAAGCCAGTCGACAGGAAGACAGCCCAGGCGCTCCTGGAGGGAATCTTCTTCGACTCGTCCCACCTCGGGATAGCCGGCGAGCAGGCTCTTCGTGACGTGGTCCGGCTGATGGACAGCGGAGCCGACATCGCAGAGGCCCGCAGGGCACTCAG
>DASPPF010000005.1:0-5560 GCA_035625575.1 Nitrososphaerales archaeon
CGCTTCCAACAGCTGGATCAAATGGTTGGGGACGTTCCCAACGGGAGCGAACGCGACCTCGACCTACCCCACGGGCGGCCTCGTCTACTACATGACCGCGCCGCAGGGCATCAACCAGACCTTCTCGGACCCGGTCCACTCCGTGATCTACCTCGCCTATCTCGTCGGCATGGCGGTGCTCTTCGCGAAGCTCTGGGTCGAGATTGGTGGGCTCAACCCAAAGGCTGTCGCGAAGAACCTGATGGACGCAGACGTCCAGGTGCCGGGCTTCAGGAGGACGGGCCTCTCCATAGAGCAGATGCTAAACAGGTACATCCCGACCCTGACCATCATCGGCGGCATCCTGATCGGACTCATAGCCGGCGTCTCCGACCTCTTTGGCGTCTTCGGCTCGGGCATAGGCATGCTGCTGATGGTCGACATTATCCTCCAGTACTACCAGATGCTCCTGAAGGAACAGGTGGAGGAGTTCTCGCCCGCTCTCGCCGGCATCCTAGGGGCGACCTAGGAGACGAGGCTTAGGGTAGTTGTGGTCGGCATTCCGGGCGTCGGGAAGACCACCATAGTGGAGAAGCTCAGCCGCGCCATCAAGGGCTCCAAGGTCGTCACCTTCGGCACGGTGATGCTTGACGAGGGCAAGCGACTCGGGTGGATAAGGCACAGGGACGAGCTGAGGAAGCTCCCCGTCGAGAAGCAGAAGCAGCTGCAGAAGCTGACCGCGACTCACATCGCCAGGATGAAGGCGAAGGTCCTCTTCGTGGACACGCACCTCTTCATCCGGACCGGTGAGGGCTTCTGGCCGGGCCTCCCATTCGAAGTGGTGAGGGCCCTGAAGCCCACGCACCTGGTCCTGGTCGAGGCCGACCCAAAGGAGATTCTTTTCCGAAGGCAGGATGACAGGACGAGGTACCGCGATGACATCACCGCCAAGGACTTGGAGGGCGAGCTCTCACTAGCGAGGAGCTTCCTGACAGTCTCCTCCACGCTCACGGGCGCGCCCATGCTGATTGCCGCGAACAGGCAGGGCAAGTCCACCGAGGTGTCGAAGAACCTCGCCAGGGTACTTACGGAGGCAGCCAGATGATTCGGACCAGGTCCAGGGGAGCAGGGGCCTCCAAGACGATCCTCTACATCGTCCTCATATTCATCGCTCTGATTTCGGTCTACTACGTGGTGGCGACCGTCTTCTTTCCACCAGCGCCTCCCGGGCCAGCGGTCTCCCTGAGCCCGGCCACCGACATATCTGGGTCAGTCATAACCATACTCGGCAAGGGGCTGGATGCCAACACGACGGTCAGGGCTACTCTCAATGGCCAGCCTCTGAGCCTCGGCGGGACCTGCCAGACCAGCTCGGCAGGAGCCCTCGCGGGTTGCACCTTCACCGTCCCCCAGCTAGCTTCGGGCTCCTACGCCGTGTCCGTCAGCGACGCCGCCAAGACTCTACGCGCGACCCTCACGATACCGCAGATAGTCCCTCCGGTGTCCACCATCATCGTAAGCCTGACTTCGATTGGGCTCGCCGTCGTCACCCAGCTGGTGACGCTCCGGTTGGTTGACCTGAAGGCTGAGAGGAAGATGCGGGCAGAAATCAGCCAGTTCCAGGCTGACCTCAGGGACGCGATGAAAAAAGGCGACAAGGCGAAGGAGGAGAAGCTGAAGAAGAAACAAGCGGCGATGACCCAGATGAACGCAAAGGTGTCGACCGCTCGCCTCAAGGTCACCGCCATCACCTTCGTGCCGTTCCTCCTGCTGTACTACGTGATGGCATACCTCCTGGGGGGCTTCAGCGTGACGGTCGCCAACTCTCCGATTCCAATCCCGCTCTTGGTTTCGGCGCAGGGGACGCTTCCCCTATTCTGGTGGTACTCGATCTCCTCGCTCACGTTCAGCCCGATGCTGACAAAGGTATTCGGGACCTCGACGTAGAGGGATACCGCGTGCGGGACGCCATCATAGTATCTGGGATGCCAGCGGTCGGGAAGACCACCGTCTCGAGGATAGTGGCCGACAGCCTCGGCGTCAAGATGATGGGCGGAGGAGACGTCCTCAAGGAGATGGCCGTCGAAGAGGGCTACAAGCCTGGCGGGGACGACTGGTGGGACACCGCAGAGGGAATCAAGTTCCTCAACGAACGCAAGAAGACGCCGGGCTTCGACAAGGAAGTGGACAGACGTCTGATCGAGAGAGCCGCCAAGGGGGGCGTGGTGATAACGAGCTACCCTGTCCCGTGGCTGTCCAAGAAGGGCCTGAAGGTGTGGCTGTCGGGAAGCGTCGACTCCAGGGCCAAGCGCATGGCCAAGCGAGACCACGCCGACGTGCGCAGGTGCAGGAAGGTGCTCAAAGTGCGAGATGTGGAGAACCACAGACTCTACAGGAAGATCTACTCGATCGAGTTCGGGAAGGACCTCTCCCCCTTCGACCTTGTGGTCGACACCGACTCCATTGACGAGTCGAAGGTCGCAGAGATAATACTCCACTACGTCAGAAACAAAAGAGCCTGAGCGGTTGCAGCCGAGAACCCTGGTTTTGGACGAGGAGGAAAGCGACCCGGGACACGGTTGGAAACCGGACGAGAGACCCATCGATGTTCTCCTGGACTACGGCCTCGTCGCGCTTGACAAGCCTCGGGGACCGACCAGCCACGAAGTGGTCGCATGGGTGAGGAAGCTGCTGGGAAAGGAGAGAGCAGGACACAGCGGCACCCTAGACCCGCCCGTCTCGGGCGTCCTCCCAATCGGGTTGGGCGAAGCGACGAAGGCTCTGAGCCTCCTGCTTCTCTTTCCGAAGGAGTATGTCGCCGTCATGCGCGTGCACTCCTCTGTGCCCCGGCGACAGCTCGACAAGGTTGTCTCGGAGTTCACCGGCGAGGTGTTCCAGAGGCCTCCCCAGCGGTCGTCGGTTAAGCGGGAGGTGCGCAGCAGGATGATCTACCAGCTGGAGGTCAGCGAGTCCCAGGGGAACCTGTACCTGCTGAGGTGCCTCTGCCAGTCTGGAACGTACATGAGGAAGCTGATCTACGACATGGGCGAGGTTCTCGGAGTGGGCGCCACGATGGTGGAACTCCGAAGGACGAAGGTGGGCCCGTTGTCAGAGGCTGACGGCCTGGTGACCCTCCACCAGCTGAACGACGCGGTCTTCAAGCTCCGCGAAGGTGACGAGTCGGCAATGCGGCGGGCGGTCAGCCCCGTGGAGCGGTGCATCGGCTCAGTCCGAAGGCTGGTCATCCGAGACTCTGCAGTCGACGCAGTCTGCCACGGAGCGCGGCTGGCGCTTCCCGGCGTCCTCTCGGCCTCCGAAGGGATAACGAAAGGCGAAACAGTCGCCATAATGTCCTCCAAGGGCGAGCTAGTGGCGCTGGGCAAGGCACTCATGAAATCGGACGAGATGGAGAGGGTCCAGAAGGGGCTGGTGTCCACGGTGGAGAGGGTCGTGATGAAGCAGGGGACCTATCCCATGATGTGGAAGCACAAGAAGCCCCAGGCGTCGAGCCAGGCCAGCAACGCTTAAACCGAATCCTCGGTCCTTCGTCCCGTGCTCCGCCGGAGCCAGCTGTACGTTCCCGGGAACAACGAGAAGATGATTACCAAGGCTCCCACGCTGGGAGCGGACTCCATCATCCTCGACTTGGAGGACGCAGTCCCCGAGGGAAGCAAGGACCAGGCCAGGCGAACGGTCGCGAGGCTGGGGCGGGAACTCGATTGGGGCAGCCGCGAGCTTTGCGTCAGAATAAATCCGAAGGGAACGAAGGAGTTCGCCAGGGACATCGCAGCCGTGAGGCGTTGCGGCAGGGTCGATGCAGTCGTGGTCCCCAAGGCGGAAGGAGACTGCTCCCGGATACACCGCGCCACGCAGAAGGGCCTGATTCCGGTCATCGAGACGGCGACAGGCTTGATGCGCCTCCGCGAGGTGGTCGCGTCCAAGGGCGTGGTCGCTGTCTCCTTCGGGGCGGCCGACTACGCCGCCTCCGTCGGCGGTTCCGTTTCTGCGTACCTCAACAATGCGGCGGTCAAGACGCTGATAGTCGCCGCCGCGGCCGAACGGGGCGTCGACGCCATCGACAACGTGTTCTTCGACCTGAACGACTCGGAGGGCTTCAGAAGGGAGGCCCTGGGCGCACGCGGACTCGGGTTCGTCGGCAAGCAGGTCGTGCATCCGAGTCAGGTGAAGTGGGCGAACGAGGTCTTCACGCCGACGACGGAGGAGGTCGAATCAGCGCGGAAGGTGCTGGACGCAATGGGGACTGCGGCAGCGCAGAGGCGAGGTGCGATCAGAGTCGGGGACTCGCTGGTCGACGCCGTGCACTACCGATTGGCCGAGCGCCTGATTGTCAGAGCGAAGGAAGCGGGCCTCATCTCTTAGGAGCGCACGGCCTCGGTTTCCAGTTTGAGAAACGTCTCACATGGTTAAATGACACTCTGAGACCCGCTGAGTTGGACCTCTATGGCTATTACACTTAGGGTCAGAGATCTCATGGAGAAGAACGTGGTGACCATCGGTTCGGATTCGACGGTGGCGGAAGCGATTAAGAAGATGCTGAGCTCAAACGTCTGGTCCCTGGTCGTCTTGATACGCGGGCTGCCGGAGGGCGTGGTCACGGAGCGGGACCTGATACGCAGGTGCTTTGCGAAGGGGTTGGTCCCGGAAAGGCTCACCGTGGAGAAGATAATGAGCTCCCCACTGATTACGATTGGCCCAGACGCTACGATACGCGAGGCGATGAGCCTCATGGTGGAGAAGGACATCAGAAGGCTCTTCGTCGTCGAAGAGGGGAAGATTGTTGGTCGGCTGACGCAGGGGCACCTCCTTGAGAGTACCCTCGACATGATGTCGAGCCTCTCCTCCCTAACTGGCCCGCTCTAGCCGTACCGCTGGCGGTGCATCCGAACAGGGGTTCGCTGCGGGAGGCTGTTGCTCTCTGGCCCGAGAGCGGCCTGGGTTCTCGTTGTGCGCCCGCAAGTGTTACAAGTACGGTCATTTGCAAACCTAACCTATTTCCGAAGGCGGTGACGGTTTGGCGAGGCGAGGAGGCGGGGTGCCTATCCAAGGAGGGCTGGAGGAGTTTGGTCGTGCGGTCTTACCTCTTCTTGGACATATACTTCGGACGGCACTGGGATACCCATAAAAGCTGAACGGAGGAACCGTGAGTTTACGGATGAAGCTGAGCCAGCCGAGCAGTTCGCGTGAGGGGGTTTGCCAATGATTTTTATTCAACCAAGGCCTCCCGAACTTCTTAGGGTGTTGCTCAAGACGCGCTGTGCAGTCATTTGCGAGGCCGGCGCGCGGGGAGGCGCACTTCCCTGACCGAAAAAACCGTCGCTGCATCGATTCGGGTCAACGAGAAGGTGTACTCCGAATTGCAAAGGGAAGCCAAGGAGAGCGACGAGAGCCTCAACACTCTAATCAACCAAATCCTCAGGTTCGAGACCGAGTTCGCGGCCACCGCGAGAAAGATTGGAACTCAAGCAATCACTAGGCGGACATACAGGAGCCTGCTGGAAGCGATGGACGACGAGGAGATTGCCAGAGCGGGGAGAACGGCCGGTGCAAACACTCCCAAGGA
>DASPPF010000006.1:0-12363 GCA_035625575.1 Nitrososphaerales archaeon
CTGGGCAGAACAAGAAGGAGTCAGCAGGAACACTCTTCTGGGGAGAGAATTGGCCACGATGGTGATGGAAAGGAAAAGGCAGAATGAGGCAAAGCCAGTACGAATTCTTGATTCGAAGCCATCTGGTACGTCGAGCTTAAAGAGGGGCGCGAGCAGGTAGTTTTTCTTGTCCGAGCAGAAACTCGTCGCCCAGCCAGGGCCAGAGAGGCCGCTTCTCCCCAGGCAGCCTGAGGTGAACATAGGCACCGCAGGCCACGTGGACCACGGGAAGACCTCGACCGTTGCAAGCATCACCGGGGTCTGGGCGAGCGCCCACAGCGAGGAGCTGCGGCGCGGAATCACGATCAAGGTAGGCTACGCGGACGCTGCGTTCTACAAGTGTCCTCAGACCCCTGCTCCAGCGGCGTACTCCACGAGTCCAAAGTGCCCGGTGTGCGGGAAGGAGACCACGCTGCTCAGGGCCGTCAGCTTCGTGGACTGTCCGGGCCACGAGTCGCTGATGACTAACATGCTTGCGGGAGCATTCCTCATGGACGGCGCCCTGCTTGTAATCGCGGCCAACGAGCCAGTCCCGAAGCCCCAGACGAGGGAACACCTGCAGGCGCTCCAGATGCTGGGCATGAAACGGATCGTAATCGCGCAGAACAAGGTCGACCTCGTTTCGGACGCGGAGGCCAAGAAGAACTGTGACGCCATCAAGGGTTTCGTCGCCAACACCGTGGCTGCCGACGCGCCGATCGTCCCAATCTCCGCGCAGCAGAAGCTGAACATAGACGCTCTGATCGAGGCTCTCGAAGAGGTCGTCCCGACTCCCAAGAGAGACCCCAAGGCGGACTCGCTCATGTACGTGGTGAGAAGCTTCGACGTGAACAAGCCGGGCATGGATGTGCCGGATCTCTCGGGCGGCGTCCTGGGCGGAAGCCTCGTGAAGGGCGAGCTGCACGTCGGCGACGAGATCGAGCTCAGGCCCGGAATGCCCGACGAGAGGACTGGCAAGTACGCTCCTCTGATCACGAGAATCTCGAGCCTACAGACAGGCGCGGGAGCAGCCGACAGGGTCGGTCCCGGCGGGCTGGTCGCGGTCGGCACCCACCTGGACCCCACCTTCACCAAAGGAGACCAGATGGTGGGCAGTGTGATAGGCAAGCCCGGAACTCTTCCGCCCACCTGGGAGCATGCGACCCTTGGCCTGGAGCTCTTCGAGACGGCCGTCGGCTCTGCGGAGCTAGTGAAGGTGGACAAGGTGAAGCCCGGCGAGAACCTGAGGCTCAACCTGGGAACCGCATCGTCCCCCGCTGTGGTGACCTCTGCGAGGGGAGACGTAATCGAAGTGGACCTCAAGAAACCCGCTGCGGTCGAAACTGGCATGCGGGCCGCGTTGAGCAGGCGCATAGCTGAAAGATGGCGCCTAATCGGGTCCGGCGTCCTGAAGTAATGGTCCGGGTCGTATTCGACAGCAGCTTCCTGATGGCCGTCGTCGAGCACCCAACCACGTGGTTCGAGGACATCACAGACCTCGCGGGAGGGATCCGACCGGTGGTGCTCGAGTGCACCGTCGAGGAACTGAAACGGATCGCACAGAAGCAGTTGAAAAAGTCTAGAACCGCTGCGCTGACCCTAGAGCTGGCCAGAGATTTCAAGGTCGAGAATTCCGGCAGCGGCAGGGTCGACGATGAAATCGTCTCCTACGCTCTCGCCAAGCACTGCGCTGTGGCGACCATTGACAGAGGACTCGTCAGAACGCTGAGAGCCAGAAGGGTCCGTGTCTTGGGGCTCAGAGGTGGACGCGTAGCCGAACTCTGAGGTCGCGACCTTCTCGCCCAGCAACGGATTAATACGCTGAGAGAGGACAAACGCCGATTGGCTGCCCGCCGCCCGATTCTGGGACTGAACTACGTCTCCACCGAACGTGAAATCTTGAGTTTCATTCGCAGGACCGTGAGGGAAGCAGGTGCCAAAGGGGCCGTCCTCGGTCTCAGCGGCGGCATAGACAGCGCCGTTGTCGGAGCGCTTTGTGTGAAGGCTCTGGGGAAGGAGAAGGTCACCGTCCTCATAATGCCCTCCGACTTCACGCCGGCTGCCGACACCGAAGACGCCAAGGCACTCGCCTCGAATTGGGGCGTCAGGACGTACCTAACGAACATCTCTCCGATTGCGCAGGCCCTATCGGGCACCTTCGGGTTCGACGCGGGAAAGATTCCGATGGCCAACATCCAGGCGAGAGTCAGGATGGTGCTCAACTACTTCGTGGCGAACTCGTTCGGACTTCTCGTCGCAGGCACGGGGGACAAGTCGGAGGACCTGCTAGGCTACTTCACCAAGTTCGGGGACGGAGGTGTCGACCTCCTGCCCATAGCGCACCTCTACAAGACACAGGTGAGGGAGCTCGGAAGGAGGCTGGGGCTGCCCGAGAGAGTGGTCATCAAGCCCGCCTCGCCCCAGCTGTGGCCCGGCCAGACCGCGGCCCAGGAGCTTCCCGCCGACTACGACAGGCTTGACCCACTGCTCTGCTATCTCTTTGACTCGAAGCTGTCACTCACCGCCGCCGCGAAGAAGGCCGGTGTCGGAGCCGACGTCGCGAGAGCCGTGATGAAGCTCCACCGGTCATCCGCCCACAAGAGAAGAACGCCTCCGATGGTCAAGCCGTGGTGACACTTCACCGGAACGAAGCGAGAACGGCCCTGGCGTATCCGCGCACTTTCTTGTCGATCGCTGCGACGATTCCGAAGTAGATCGCCGAACCGACAAGAATGATGAGCGCGAGCCTCAGACCGTAGCCGAGGCCGCGAAGGCTGCTGGTCAGGAGCGCACCCCCCAAGAAGTAGACCGCCACCCCCATCAGCAGCCCGCAGCCGGCGTAGGCCGCCACCCACGGCGACACGCCGAATCGAATCCTTGACCTCAGCCTGTGCATCTTCAGAGTGGCGAGAGCCGACCAAGTCACTAGCTGCGCCACCCCCCAGTAGACCGCTATATGCGCTTCCGAGATGCCGCTGCGCGTCCCGGCGTAACCCAAGAGGAACACGACGACGACGTACGCGCTCGAAAACAAGACGTTTGCAGCAGAAACGAAGAGCAGGTCGCTGCTGAGGATTCTCTTGGTGCGGCCTTCCACCGCCAGGTCAGCCTTCTCACGGCCCATCAGCGACTGGTCCATGATGACGGAGACCATGACCGCGACAGCGGCGAACGAAAGGACGACGAGCGCGGGTGCGCTGGCAACGTAGTCGGGCTTCAGCAGGTAGAGTATCTTCGGAGCGAGAGCGATGGCGCCCGAGGCCATGGGTATCGCAAAGAGGAGCGAGAACTCCAGGACCTCGCCGGGAAGCCTCTCCGAAGCACTCCGGAGCATCATGGGGTAGAGGGCGGCCGAGAGGTACGTGGCGTAGGAGACGATCGTGGCGACCTGGAACGCCGCCTGGTAGTACCCTGCGAGTGAGGTGCCCCCCTGACCGAGGGAGGCGACGAAGGTGTCTGCGATTCCAAGCATGTAGCTCGCGGTCACGAGAGTGGGGACGTGCCAGTCCTCGAGCCAGTGGAGCCCGAGGGAGAGCTGGAACCTGTCTGTGCTCGCGGGCCGCAGCCTGTAGGTCGCGTACAGGCCCTGAACGAAGTAGGAGACGGCAATCGAGGCTATCACGCCGTAGATGCCCAACTTGAACACGAACAGAAGGGGGTAGGCGATGATCAGCTTCGCTGGCTCCGAGAGAAAGAGGGAGTAGCCGCTGATGGCCGGGTCGTACCCCGACACAAGAGACGCGGAGGCCTGCGTCCAGTAGGCCAGCGGGACTAGCGCTATGGCGAGCAGGAACGGTCCTATGGCGGACCCAACCACCCGGTAGCTGAGGATGGTCAGGAGGAGGTACACACCCACGCCGAGGACGCTAGTCAGCTGGCTGGTGAGGAGCGCGGTTCTGGCGACCGGCTTGCCTCGGGCCACCTCCCGCGTCGCCCAGTAGGTGATTATCCCGGTGGGGTAGGCGGCGAAGGCTATGATGTCGATGATGAACTCCCAGAGACCGAACTGGGAGGGCGTGAGCCACCGGGTGATCATCACGAGGAAGAGGAGACCGGTGAACACGCTCACTATCCTCGACGAGAAGACTATCAGACCCGTCTTCCTCGGCTTGATTGACGAGCTCAAGCTCTTGGCGCGCCCCCATCGGGTCGGCGATTATTAGAGAAAGTTGGTCTCTTTTGCTGCAAAGATTAATATCGCCCATTCTGAGCGAGGGCTCGGTTTCTCCGCATCCATGTTTCAGCTCGTGAGCCTAGACGATGTTGTCCGTGTCCCGCCAGACAAGTTCGGGTCGCCCCTTGAGCAGGTGGCGCTGGAACTCCTGAAGCTGAAGTACGAGAGCACAATCAACCCAGACTACGGCTACCTCATCCTGGTCACCAAGGTGGACGTGGACAAGGTCGGCAAGATCATCGCAGGCGACGGCGCGACCTACCACAAGGTGAGGTTCGAGGTGCTGACCTTCTTCCCGCTGAAGCAGGAGCTTGTGGAAGGCGAGATAGTCGAGGTCACGGACTTCGGGGCCTTCGTCAGAATCGGGCCCGCGGACGCGCTGCTCCACCTCAGCCAGATAATGGACGACTACCTCACGAGCGACGTGAAGTCGGGGATAATCACGGCCTCCCAGAGCAAGAGGTCTCTGAAGGTGGGGAGCAAGGTCAGGGTCAGGATAACAGCCGTCAGCCTCGGACACGGCATCTCGATGGGCAAGATTGGGGTGACCTGCAGGCAGCCCTTCCTGGGCGCCCTGGAGTGGATCGAGGACGAAATCAACAAGGCGCAGAAGCAGAAGAAGGCCGAGGAGAGGGCGGAGAAGTAGGTCGGGGCGCGATGAAGGAACTCGCGTGTAGGAAGTGCAAGGCGCTGACGACCGAGAAGGCCTGCCCCAACGACGGGTCCACCGAGCTGTCCAACGAGTGGTCAGGGCTGATAATAATTATCAACCCGGCCAAGTCCCAGGTCGCGAAGACGCTCGGCATAACCAAGCCTGGAAGGTATGCGCTGAAGGTAAGCTAGAAGCGTTGGCTGGGCAGTATCGCCTTCCCGAGGAGATGCGCGCCGAACTCGCGAAGCCCCTCGGCAGGCTGTTCAAGCCCGGCGAGATCTCCGGGCCGTCTTTCCCAGCAATCGTGGAAGAGGCATCCCTCGTCGTGACGGTCGGGGACAGAGTAACCGAGACGTTCGGCAAGATGGGGAGGATTCCCGATGTCCAGATTGTCGACTCGATGGAGAACAGGAAGCCCAGGCTGCCGCCGGACGTGTCCTTCGTGACGAACTACGTCGTCGAGAACCCGCCCGCGACAATCACCGAGTCAGCCGTGGAAGCAATCAGGAGCGCGTTCGAAGGGCCGAGGCCGGCGAGGGTGCTCGTCATCGGCGAAGAGGACCTGCTGGCCATACCTGCGGTAGTCCTGGCACCGGAGTCAACATCAGTCTTCTACGGCCAGCCGGGACAGGGCATCGTTCTGGTCACCGCGGACGCCGCTGCGAAGGCGAGGAGTGCGTCCGTCCTTCGTCGGATGGGCCTCCCGAAAACGCTCTAGCTCCGCATCGTTAATATGCGCGTCCAAGCGGGGATGCCTGACTTGCAGGTCCTGAAGAAATCCGAGTCGAAGCTGCTCGACAGGACGTACGTCGAGACGCTGATGGAGGTGAAGGGCGGCAAGCTCGCGAGGAAGGACGCCATCGAGATGGTCGCGAAGGAAATGGGAGTCCAGGCAGAGAGGGTCGGCCTTGTCAGGCTGAAGGGCCAGTCCGGCACGACGGCGGTCATGGGCGAGTTCTACGTCTACGGCTCGCCGGAATCCAAGAAGCACACTCATCCGAAGCACTTGGAGGAGAGACTCCTGAGCAAGGAGGAGAGGGCGAAGCTGAAGGAAGCGAAGAAGAAGGCGGCGGCCGCCCCCGCGGCTGCGCCGGAGGCTAAGAAGTAGGGATGCCGAAGGAAGCACCAGCTCCTGCCCCTGCTCCTGCGCCAGCACCGGCACCGGCCCCAGCGGGAGCTCCGGCGCCCGCGGAAGAGAAGAAGCCGGAGAAGAAGGAGAAGCCGAAGGCACCCAAGCGGAGGATTCAGGTCTACAAGCTGTACAAGCTCGACGGAGACAAGCTGACAAGGCTTCGGAAGGAGTGCCCGAGGTGCGGACGCGGCTACTTCATGGCGCAGCACAAGACGAGGCTGACGTGTGGCAACTGCGGCTACACGACCTACACGACGAAGAGCTAGGAAAAGTCAGCCATTACTTCCTTGAGCATTCCCGACATTCCGGGAATGAGAAAGGGCAGGAACGGTGCCAAGTACCTGTTGCTCCTGGCCTTCTCGACCGCAGTTCTCTCTCCCTGAGCCTGGTAGCCCCTCAGGAAGGCCTCTGCCACCTCGCGCATCCTCTCCTCCTTGGTCGAGAGCTTGGCCGTGTAGTACAGGAACTCGGCCAGGTCCCAGGCCGGGTCTCCGCCCGGGACCGCCTGCTCGAGGTCGGTGAGGTAGAGCCCGTCCTTGGCGACGACCACGTTGCTCGCCTTCGCGTCTCCGAGCGCCATCGAGGCTGCGTGGACCCTCCCCATTGCAACGCCGTAGGCCGTGACGCTGGCCAGGCCGTCGTGCTTCCCCGACAGGACACCGTCGATGATCTTCGAGAGCGGGGGCCCGTCCACGAAGTCCTTCGCCAGAAGCCTCTCGCCGGGCGCCACCGCGGCGATGCGGGGCGTCATTACTCCCTTCGCCCTGAGGCCGATTGACGCGCCGTACTCTCTCTCCAGCCTGGCGATAGGGGACATGCTGAACTTCCGCGCGGTCGCGGCCCAGACTCCGAGGATTGCCCACTTCAGCGACCTCACGTCGGAGAAGTTCTTGACGACGAAGGATCTCTCGTGTGCCCCGCTCCTGATGGTCACCAGCTTGGTCGTCGCGTAGGGCTCCCCCAGCACCCGCTCGGTCGCCTTCCAGTCCGAGAACCCAGCTTCGCTTGCGAGCTCGTCCTTCAGGCTCGCCGCGTCGGCCACGAAGCGACCCTCCTCGAGGCGGAGCAGGCTCCTAGGGACGTCCAGCTCGCGAGGAGGCTCGGGGTGCTCTCTCATCCTCCTGAGCTTCGAGAACGCCTCCTTCCTGAAGACCCCGAACCCCACCCTCCCGGCGTACCCGTGGACCGCGTACTGGGTGACGCCCCTCGCCGTTAGCGAGAAGAGGGAGAGGGTCTTCGTGAACGCATCGCCCTTCGTCTTCTCCGGCAGAATCCTGACTCCCTCTCTCTCTGCCACCAGGAACCCCTTGTCGGCTATCCTCCTCGCGGCCTCGCGGAAGCCGTCGACCGAAACCGCCTTGTTCTCGCTGCCGAGCGCGCACGAGTAGGTCTGGACGTAGCTGTAGAGCGCGGGTGGATAGACTATGGAGCGCTTCCTCAGCTTGTCGAAGAGGAAGTACTCGTAGGGAACGGTGACGTGTCTGTTGAAGTCGCCGTAGTCCGACGAGAGCTCGAAGAGGGCTTCCGTGACCACCCTGGCCTTGTAGTCGACCTCGACCTCCCTCAGGAGCTCGGCGTTCAATATCGGCTCGTACACGTTGAGAAAGCGGCCGGCGACGAACTCGCCGAGGTACGCGTTCCGCGCATCGTGCCTCAGCATCCTCTCGTCGACGATGAGCGCCGACG
This sequence comes from Nitrososphaerales archaeon, assembly GCA_035625575.1. GTDB lineage: Archaea > Thermoproteota > Nitrososphaeria > Nitrososphaerales > Gagatemarchaeaceae > DASPPF01. Next base: position 7,663 of record DASPPF010000006.1, read on the forward strand.
CTTCCACCGGCTCCTTGACGTACCTGTAGCGGACGCCGTCGCCGTACCGCTTCGCGACCACGAGGATGTCGTAGTCCGAGTCGGGCCTGGCGTAGCCTGCGACCTTCGAGCCGTAGGCGCAGACGGACACCACGGAGGAACCCTGGAGCGTCGTGGCGACCTCCTCCAGCGTCCTCCTTTCCGAGTCCTCGAGCCTCAACTTTTCATCTTCGACTCTATCTGCGACAGCTTCTGAAGCAGCGCAGGGTCAAACTTGGCCGCTGCGATCTTGTCCATCCCAAGCCTGACGACGTTCTCGTCGATGGCCACAGCCCTGACAGGAAGGTTCTTCGCCATCCAGCCCTCTTCCACCCTCTTGTTCAGGCTCGGGTCCGAGAGCCCGTCCTTGAACTTCCTCTTGACGAGCGCGACCAGTGACTTTTCGCTGAAGACAAGCGAGGGCTGGATCGTCCTCTCGCCGTCGGCGTAGGCGGCCTCGAAGAGAGTCGTCGCCCTCTCGTCGCTCACGACGTTCGACCTCCTGAGGCGCCTGACGAGGTCCACGTAGTGAGTGAACTCGTGTGCGGCGACAGCCTCCATGGTTCCCTTAGGAGCGAACGCCACCAGTGCGGCAGTGAATTGGACAAGGATAGAGAGGCTGCCGGTCGCAGTCGTCGGGATGACCCTGGCGAAGAGTACTCCCGTCTGTCCGAATTCGGCCGCGGTCCTGGAGACAGGCAGGGCGGGTTCGACGTAGTAGGGCGGATACTTCAGCCCGCTGGCTCGCTCCACCCTCGCCACAGCACCGGAGAGGTAGTTCATCCTGGACCGGACCTTCTTCGCGATTCCCTTCGGAATCCTGCCCTGGGCCTCGGCCTGGTTCAGGACGACGAGAGGGTCCACGAGTTTTTTCGTCGACCGAACGAGTTTAAGGGTTTTCGAGTGCTAGTCCGCTAGACGGAACTTCACCGCCGGCACCTTCCTGGAGACCTCCATGAAGATCTCCACGCTCGACACCCCCGGCATCCTGCCGATGACGTCGTAGACGGTCTTGTGCAGCTCGTCGAGCGTCTGGCCTCTGAGGTTGATCCAGAGGTCGAACCTGCCCGTGATTTCCCTCATCAGCCTGATGGATTCGAGCTTCTCCAGCTCGGCCACGACAGTTTCCCTCTGCTTGGGGTCTATGTTGATGCCGGCCATCGCCGAGGCGTTGAGCCCCAGCTTGTCCTCGTTCACAAGTATGGTGAACTTCTCTATGATTCCTCTCCGCTGAAGCCGCTTTATCCTGCTGTAGGTCACTGAGAGGTTGATCCCCAGTTGCTTGCTCAGCTTCGGGACCGAGATGGAGGCATCAGAGTAGAGCGCCGAGAGTATCTTCATGTCAATCTCGTCAAGTTTGCTCAAAGGGATTATCTACCTTAGGAAATTTTGCAACAGAAAGGTATTATTTAGGTTTCACGATTTGACAGTTTTAGGTTCGGGTTTTTCAGCAATCGGCTCTTCCTTGTGCTCTTCTTGAACTTTCTTTAGGTTCAACTGGTAGATTTCCTCAGTGATTGTGTTGCCACGCACCATCTTCCGCTTCTTGATGCCCTCCAACTTGGAATGGAAGCCCGTCCCTGCTGTCATCAGCACGAAGTTCTTTCCCCCGCCCAGCACGTCGTGGCGCATCGGGAAGCCAGCCTTGTCGCTGCCGCCGGTAATCATCACTTTTCCTAGGCCGAGGGAAGACGCGTCCACGAGCTCTCCGAGCTTCTTCCCCAGGAAGATTCTGGCCTCGGCGTCTTTTACCTCCTTCGACTCTGCCTTCTTCGTGGCCGGGTCGGAGACCACGAGCTTGAACGCTGGCATTCCACCACCCGCGAATCGGAGGTAGATATAAGCGAATTCGGAGGAGAATGGGCTCAGAACCCGTACATCGGGTCTGAGGCGGACTTCAGGGCCACAATGTCCTGCAGCGCCTGGAGGTCGTCCTCGGAGAGCGCGGAGATGAACTTCGACCTGAGCAGCTTGACCTCGTGGCTCCTAGGGAAGGTGTAGAGGATGTCATTCTCCTTTATCTGTCTCCCGAGGGTCGGTCCCCTGACCGAGATTGCCACCTTGTCTCCTAGCTTGGCCTGGGGGATTGCCTTGCCCTTGTCCTGGATCTGCTCGAGCGTCCCGAGTTCGTTCCCCGTCGCGTCCATCAGCCTGACTTTGGGCCTGAGCCTGCCCGCGAGTATCTCTATGCCGAAGACGGCTGGATCCTTGTTTCTGAAGAAGTTGCCCGGAAGGGCCTTGAACTCGCAGGGCGGAGTTATGTTGGAAAGGGCGGTCCGTTCGTCCTCGGCCCTCTTCTTGGCCGCCCACTCGACGTAGTTGTCTATGACCTCGTAGATGACCTTCGAGATGAACACCGGCGTGTCGCCCGCGAACTCCTTGGCGTCCGGCAGCATCCTCGAGTCGAAGGCCAGGACGGCGGCCAGGTACGGGTCGTGCTCCCTCACCACCCCCGCGTTGACCAGGTCGTTCTTCGATATGTCCCCTATGTCGGCCTCCCTCACCGGGATGCTCCTCTCCTCGAGCATGCGCAGGAGCGCTTCGAGCCCGCCGACGCTCCCAGCCTTCACTATGACACCCATGTTCTCTGTCTTGACCACTATGTTGCTGAGCTCCCTCTCCAGCTCAGGCTTGAGCGATGCGAACTCCGCCTCGCTGCGGAACGACGCGACCGAGGTCCCTGCGACGACACCCTTCAGGTCGGCGGAAACGAGCTTCACGCCGGCGGCGGCGTAGACCTCGGGCACGGCGGTGAACTTGTCCCTCGGGTCTCGCATCTCGTCTAGCGGCTTGGGCATGAAGAGGGCCTTGACCTTGGACCTGAAGGTGCCGTCCTTCCTGACCAGGGCGATGTTGTCGCCGACCTTCAGGCTGCCTTCGATGAGAATCATGTTCGCGGTCTCGCCGATGCCGACCTCCTCCTGCATCTCGAGGATGATTCCCCTCGCCCCAGCTTCGCGGTCGATGAGCTGCAGCTTGCTCTTCAGGAACTGCTGGGCGAGACCTATCAGGACGGCCAGTAGCTCGGGTAGTCCTGCCTTGTACCTCGCAGACACGGGGACGACCGAGACCTGCTGCTTGAAGTCCTTCACCCTGTAGTAGGCGTCCGACTGGAACCCCAGCCTCGTCAGTGCTCCGACCACGTTGTACAGCCTCTCCTCGAACTCGTCGTTCCACTCCGGCCCTTGCTCTCTCATCACCTCAAGGAGAGGGCCCCGGCTCTCTTTCCTCCAGCCCTTGATCATGTCGATCTTGTTCAGGGCGACGAGGAACGGGACTCTTCTCTGCTTCAGGATGTCGATGCTCTCTAGCGTCTGGTTCTCCAGCCCCTTGAGGACGTCCACCACGACTATCGCGATGTCGGCCGCCGAACCGCCCCTCATCCTGAGGTTGGAGAAGACCTCGTGGCCCGGGGTATCGATGACGAGGAGCCCTGGCACCTGGAGGTCGGCCCCCGCCCTCTCCATCAGGGGTCCGCTAATCGCCTTGAGGGTCTCGAGGGGGAAGAAGCTCGCTCCTATCTCCTGGGTGATTCCGCCGGCCTCCCTGGCCTGGACGCCGGTCCCTCTCAGCGAGTCGGCGAGGCTTGTCTTCCCGCTATCGACGTGGCCGAGAATGACAACGATGGGCTGCCGCAGCCGCGGCTTGACTTCCGACATGACCCAGGAACCCCTCGCCTCTCGAAAAACCGCACCCTCTACGACCTGAAGAACGTCCTGCTCTCCTTCGCGAAGCTATCGGCCGAATCGGAAGCGTGAATCACGTTGTCCGTAAGACCCAGCCCGAAGTCTCCCCTCACGGTACCCGATGCTGCCTCCCAGCTCTTCGTCGCGCCCACCATCCTGCGGACCGTCGCAACGGCGTCCCTTCCCGAGACCACCGCGCCCACGACAGGGCCGGAAGTGATGAACGCCACCAGCTCGCGGAAGAAGGGCTTGTCCTTGTGGACAGAATAAAACTCCTCCGCCTGCGGTTGGGTCATGGTTATCATCTGGAGCCGCTTCACCACGAACCCCTTCCTTTCAAAACGAGAGAGAACCTCCCCGACGAGGCCGCGCCTGACGCCGTCGGGCTTCACGACTATCAGAGTGTCCTCGGGCGTGGAGCTCATGGCTGCTTCGGCTTCCTCGCCCACTTCAGTTTCCGCGGGTCGCGACCCAGTTTCAGGTCGTTGACCCTGCATTTCGTAGAACAGTAGGACTTAGTCGAGCCGTCGTTCCGGACGAGGAGGACGCCCATGCCGAGACGTATCTCTCTGCCGCAGAACGCGCATTTCTTAGGAACATACACTGCAAGCCATCAGCCCCTGCTTCTTTCCAACCCCGAGCGGTCTTCCTATAAAAGATGTGAGCCACTTTGTATTCTTGGCACGCGGTTCAAATCGGGAGACGACGCGTCCTTCCTAGCGGACCTTGCGCGCCTCGCGCTCTGTCTCTCGCAGGATTAGCACGTCAGCCATCCGGACTGGGCCTTTCACGTTCCTCGTCAGGATTCTGCCCTTCTCCTTCCCTTCGAGAATCTTGACCCTCACCTGGGTTATCTCTCCCGCCACGCCGGTCCTGCTGACTATCTGGACGACCTCGGCAGGCGTCAGCGTTTCGACTTCTTTCTTGCTGCTCATGCCGGCTTCTTCAGCTTGGAGAGCGCCTGTGTGACCTGCTCGAGAGTCTGGGCGCCCTCGCC
>DASPPF010000007.1:0-3009 GCA_035625575.1 Nitrososphaerales archaeon
GTTGGCCCACTTCCTCGTAAAGAACCTCGGGCCGGTCGACGGAGGGGAAAAGCTCGGCCTGTTCCTGCGCTTCCCGCTGGCCATTTCCGACTTCGACTATAGGGCCACGCTCGACTCGGTGGAGATGCTGAAGAGGCACTCGCACCTCGGCATCGGGGGGAGGGACTCGACGGTTCTGGCCCTCATGAGCCGGGCCGGCGTGAAGAGGATTATGACCCACGACGAAGCCCTGAACAAGGTCGAATGGCTGGAGGCCATCGACCCGGTGAAGGCCACGAAGCCGAAGGGTTCCGTCTGAGCCCGGCCAGCAAATCCAGAATGCGATTTGTCATGTACGGCTGATTCCGAGTAGATGCCTCAAGGAGTTACGGCTCAGCGGGCGGTTCACAGAGTAACAATTTAACAATCGTTTAATCATCTAGGCCCAGCTCGGCCAATATCATGATCTGGGGCGTCGGCCATCGAATCACTTTCCCAACTCCTAATAGGAGGCGTGGCTTTCTCTGACTTGGCGTTCCTCTGCCCCGAGTGCCATCGGCCGTTCACCAAGGAGATCGTCAGGCGGGAGGTTGTCGACGACAAGGTCCACGAAGCTCCGAAGTTCGAGGGGACGCGGAGCCGGCCCTACTCGGTCGAGGTGACCAAAGCGGTCGTCAAGCATGCGCATTACTGCAGTTGCAGACACCGCGGGCACGAGTGGACGGAGTACAAGCTTGTCGAGTTCGACGCACGGGCCTAGCCGTACGCGGAGCTCCTATGACGAATCCTCAGGACAAGCACATCCTCGCCGACGAGCGCGTAGATGACTCGGTAGTCGCCAGCCCTGAACTTGTACAGTCCTTCGAACTCGCCGCGCAGCGGCTCACCTCCGCGTGGGTTTGCGGCTAGAGTCTCCCTGATCTGGTCGAGGACTCTCTGCTTGTCCGAAGGCGCGATTTGCTTCAGGTCGCGGGCGACCGAGGACTTGTAGCGGATTTCAACGGCCAAGCTCGGCGAGCTCTTTCTCCGTGACCACTCGGTCGTTCTTGTCGTTCAGGCGGTGCAGGGCCACCAGGTAGTCCTCGTACTCCTCGAGGTACTCGTTGAGGGCTTTAGTGACGATGTAGGTCTTGGGCCTGTCGAGGGACTTTGCCAGCCTGTCGAGGCGCTTCGCCACGTCCTCGGGGAGGCGGACGGAAACCGGCTCGCTCATACTTGTGATACATCGTAGACATGTAGTTAAGCCCTCCGGTCGCGGCGGGTTCGGCCGTGGCGGCGCAGCCGCAACCCTTAAAGCGACGTAAACGTAACTGTTTACATAGGATGGCCACCACACAGGTCCAGGTCAGGATTCCCGAGGAACTCGTGAAGGAGATAGACCGCTGGGTGTCCGAGGGCAGGTTCTCAAGTCGAAGCGAGGCCGTAAAGACCATCGTCACCCTCTACGACGAGCGCGAGCGCACGCGCAGGTTCTATCAGATGCTGGTCGAGCGGAGCGACGAGGCGGCCAAGAGCCCCGAGTCCCTGGTTCCGCTAGATGACGTCCCTTGAGCTCCACGGTCCTGCTACACCCCAAGGCAGCAAGATCGCTCAGGAAGCTCCAGCCCTCAGTGAGGAACAGGATTGTGGAGGCAATGAAAGAACTCGCCGAGTCTCCGGAGAAAGGGGACCCGCTGAAGCCCTCTAAGTTCTGGCGGCTCAGGGTCGGCGACTACCGCGTGATATACGAGATTGACAGGCAGGCTAGCCGGGTCATAGTATTGTACGTAGGACATCGGAAGAACGTCTACGACGACTTCTCGCGGCTAGCCTAGCGGCACCGTCGAATCCGAAGGATTCCATATGAACCCGGTTAGAAAAGCCAGAGCACGTTTCATCGCCCTTGCGAGGAACGATTCAGCTCAAGCAGCTTTACTCTCAGGAGTCGCGTCCTTCATCTTCTCCCGGAGCCATCGGACGAATACGATTACCGCATGGTGCCGCCCGGCACCCCCACGACAAGGGTCTGGAAGGCCAGCCAGAAGGTCAGGTCACTGATGCCCACGTCTTGCTACCCCTTCCGCGAATCGAGGTACGTCCGGCCCCGCTCCGTCAGCTGGTACACGAACGGCCTCGCCGAGTCGTCCCTCGTCACCAGCCCCCGGTCGAAGAGCGCCTTCATCATCCGGGCGGTGTGTTCTCTAGACTTCTTGATTGCCTTCCTGACGTCCACGGACGACAGCGGGCCCGCCTCAAGCAGCTTCATGATTTCCTTCTCGGTATCATCGGCTCCCTCCTGAGCTCTGACGACCCTCGGCTCCCTCGGGGGCTGGGCGTATGTGACCTGTTGCGGGGACGTTGCATCACGGATTATCACGGGCCTCTTTGGCTGCTCGGAGAGGTAGCGGGCCTGGAGGACTTCGACCCTCCCCATCATGTCAAGGATCCTCTCGTCCTGCTTCTTCAGGCGGTCCTCGGTGGCCCTCCACAGGTCTTGGTTGAGCTCGGCCGACTCCGCCAGCCGCCTGGAAGCGTCCCTGTATCGCATCAGAATCACGAGCGCGAGCACGATGAAGAAGGCGGAGATTGCGATGGTAAGCAGGTCGAGGAGGTCGGACATCGGTGATTCGGGCTGTTGCGGCACGTGATTTAGAGGTTGCGCTACATCACTAACCTGTCCAGCAGGGCGTTGAGCACGCCCACCAGCCTGTCCGCCTCTTCCCCCTGCAGCTCAGCCGAGCCTCTCCCGACCACTTCAAGGAGCCGCGCGAGGTCGTCGAACTTGACGTAGCCCAGCTGCATGGCCACGAGCACGGTCAGGATTGACGCCCGGATGTTCGCCCTCGCCTGATCGAGCACGCGGTGGTACGAGCCGGCCGTGAATGGGCCCTTGGACTTCTTCCCCACCCTCTGGGCAACGGCCTGGCCTGGCTTGATTTCACCTGCTAGGACGCGCTTCTGCAACTCGAGCGTTTCAATCTGGACCCGCGTAAGCGTGGAATCGGCCGAAAGCCTCCCGATGACACTCATGACGTTCTCGGCGTATCCCTT
>DASPPF010000008.1:0-7559 GCA_035625575.1 Nitrososphaerales archaeon
TTCGTCGCAAAGAGGGCCATCCAGAAGAGCAAGCCCATCTACGCGGTCCTCGCCCTCGACACTTGGAAGGGTTACGTGCTCTTCGAGAGTGCTACGTCGCAGGCCGTAGACGAATCAATTCAAGGATTCAAGCACGTCCGCAGCAAGATCCCCGGGATGATGCAGTACTCCGATATCGAAAAATTCTTGGTGGCAAAGTCGATGGTCGCGGAGTTGAACGAGGGAGACACCGTGGAGATCGTGTCTGGCCCCTTCAAGAGCATGCGCGCGAGAATCACCAGGCTGGAGAAGGAGAAGCAGGAGGTCACGGTTATCCTCCTCGACACCGCGTACCAGATGCCGATTACTATCGACCCCTCTTACACAAAACTCGTGGAGCGCGCCAAGCCGGAGGCACCGAAGTGACATTCAATGGCTGACAAGAAGAGCATCAACGCACTCGTGACCGGCGGCGAAGCCAGCGCAGGCCCCCCGCTGGGTCCGGCCCTTGGTCCGCTCGGCGTCAACGTCCTCGGGATAGTGAACGAGATCAACAAGCTCACGGGCGACTTCAAGGGCATGAGGGTGCCAGTGAAGATAGAGGTCGACACGGATACCAAGCAGTTCACGGTGACCGTCGGCACTCCGACGACCTCAGCGCTGGTTGCCAAGGAGGCGGCCATCCCCAAGGGTTCGGCGAAGCCCAACCTGGAGCTAGCCGGCGACCTTACGATAGACAAGTTGGTCAGCATAGCCAAGAGCAAGATGCCTGGCTCCTACGCCAAGTCGGTGCGCTCCGCCGCAAGGGAAGTCGTCGGGAGCTGCGTCAGCATGGGCGTCAAGATAGAAGGGAAGGACCCGCGGGAGTTCATGAAAGAGATCGACGCCGGAAAGTGGGACTCCAAGCTCCAGTGAACTCTGACGGGGGCAACGCTTAAAATCCATAGAGGCAGGCTCGCTTCGGAATTCGTGGTCGGATTATGCTCTCTACGCAACAGCTCGCCGAGCTCGTCAAGAAGGGAAAGGAGCAGTCCAAGGAAAGGAAGTTCGCCCAGTCGTTAGAAGTAGTTCTGACCCTGAAGGACCTCGACCCGAAGAAGACTGACCTGAACATCAACGAGACAGTCTACCTGCCTCACCCCGCTGCGACTCCAGCCAAGGTATGTTTCATAGGCTCGGGAGACCTGGCCGTCAGGGCGAAGAACGCAAAGGCCGACGCGGTCATCGACCCGTCGCAGCTCGAGAACTACGCGGGAAGCAAGAAGGAGGCTAAGAAGCTCGCGCGCGCGTACGACTTTTTCCTCGCAGACACCGCGCTGATGCCTAGGATCGGTAAGATACTCGGCCAGTTCATGGGCCCCAAGGGCAAGCTGCCCACGCCGGTCCCCCCGAACGCTTCGGTCGAGAACATGATTCAGAGGATGAGGACGGCCAGCCGCGTCCGCAGCAGGGGGTCGCTAGGGGTGGCGGCCCGGGCGGGAGACGCCAGCCTGAGCGAGGCCAACCTCGCCGAGAACATACTGGCCATCGTCCAGGCTGTCCAGAAGAAGCTGCCCAACGGTGACAGGAACATCAAGACGATAATGGTGAAGACGACGATGGGCAAGCCCGCCAAGCAGGCGGTGGCGTAAGCATGAGCAAGCAGGTTCAGGTCCACCAGCCCAGACCAGCGAAGGTGGACGCTGTCGAGCGCGTCGCGAAGCTGGCCAAGCAGTATCCCGTCCTCGCCATTGCGAGCCTCTCAAAGGTTCGGGGCACCGAGCTGATGGCTGTCAGGAAGGGGCTGAGGGGGAAGGCGGAGGTCTTCGTCGTCAAGAACACGCTGGCCACGCTCGGCCTGAAGAAGGCGGGAATCAAGAACGCGGACCAGCTGCTCTCCCGCCTCACCGGCCAGAACGCCCTCATCTTCTCGACCGACGACCCCTTCAAGCTGTTCCTCACGCTCGACAAGAGCAAGGTGTTCCTCGCAGCCAGGGCAGGAGACGTCGCCCCCGAGGACATCATGGTGCCGGCGGGCAACACGAACCTACCCGCGGGTCCCGTGCTCAGCGAGTTCAGGGAGGCGGGCATTCAGACGAAGATCGAGTCGGGCAGCATCTGGGTGAACAAGGACTCGGTCGCGGTGAAGAAGGGAGCCGTTGTCTCGCCGAAGCTCGCGAGCCTGCTCTCGAAGCTCAACATCAAGCCGATCAAGGCCGGCGTCACCATAGCCCTCGCCTACGAGAACGGCCTCATCTATGCCGGCGACCTGGTCGCCATCGACCTGGAGAAGTACAGGCAGAGCCTCATGGAGGCCTATTCGTCGTCAAGAGGACTTGCAGTAATCATCGGGTACGTCACCAAGGAGACCGCCCCGGAGATCATCGCGAAAGCCTACAGGGAGGCGATGAGCTTGGCCGTGGAGGCAGGGTTCATGACGCCGGAGACGGCGCCGAGGATACTCGCGAAGGCCGAGGCCGAAGCCTCAGCGTTGATGGCCAAGGCTAGGGAAAAGGGCTTCTCGTAAGAAAATCGCGTTTCTATTTCAGCCGAACAGCGACGCGAGGCCCTGGAGGGCTTCCTCTTCCTTCTTCTCTTCTTCCTTCGGCTTCTCTTCTGCCTTCGCCGCCGGCGCGGCCGCTGGTCCAGCCACAGGAGCCATGGCCATCGAGGCCGCGTTCTTCAGCGCCTCGTCGATGTTGACCTCGCTCAGCGCTGACGCGAGAGCCTTCACCTTCACCTGATCGGGCGTGACTCCAGTCGCCTTGACCACGCTGGTCAGGTTCTCCTCGTTGACCGGCTTGCCCAGCTTGTGCAGAAGCAGAGCCGCGTAGATGTACTCCATCCTGAATCGCAGACAGGCGCCCGCCGATTCATATTTAAGAGGTTCGGAGAAAATTCCGCCGATTGAAGCGTTCCACGGACGCTATCACCGCCCTCGCATCGCGTCCAGAGGCAACCAGAACCGACCGCAAGACGCCCCAAAGGCCTCGGTGGCTGCGAGACCAGTCCCATACTTATCTACCAGTCAACTTGCTTCGCATCGAAAAGTGGATTCTCCCATTTGAACGATAAGAAGGAGGCCCTCAAGGCCAGGTTCTCAGCGGACTACAAGCGCTACTACCTCGTGGACCTCTTCAAGCGCGAGGGCTACGTCCGGAAGAAGTGCGAAAACTGCGGCAAGTACTTCTGGACTCTGGACGGCGACAGGAAGAGGTGCGACGACCAGCCATGCTCTCCCTACTCGTTCATAGGAAGCCCTCCCACCTCCAAGCGGTTCGGATACACCGAGGCCTGGAAGAACGTCGCCGACTTCTTCGCGAGGAACGGCCACACCATCATCAAGCGGTACCCGGTAGTCAGCAGGTGGCGGCCCGACCTCTACTTCACCGTCGCCTCGATCATAGATTTCCAGCGGATTGAAGGCGGAAAGGTGGTCTTCGAGCTCCCGGCGAACCCGCTTGTCGTGCCGCAGATGAGCCTCAGATTCAACGATGTCCCCATAGTGGGACTGAGCGGGAGGCACTCGACCGCGTTCTGCATGATTGGGCAGACCGCGCTCGCGAACAAGGAGGGATACTGGAAGGACAAGACGATCGACCTCGACTTCAAGCTGCTCACCAGGACCTTCGGCATACCCAAGGAGGAGATCTCATTCATAGAGAAAGTCTGGGTGGGCTACGGAGCCTTCGGCTACTCTCTCGAGTACTTCGTCCGCGGACTCGAGACCGGAAACGCCGTCTTCACAGCGTTCGAGGGCACTCCAGAGAAGTACGTCCAACTCAAGGAGCGAGTGGTTGACATGGGGGCCGGCCTCGAGCGACTCACATGGCTCACCCAGGGGACGCCGACGGCCTATGACGCATACCTCGCGCCGGTCCTCAAGAGAATGAGGGAGGAAAACAAGATTGAGTACAACGAGGAGTTCTTCCGACGCTACGCGCCGCTGGCGGGCGACATAAACCTCGACGAGTTCAAGAATCTCGACGAGGCCAGGATGAAGATCGCGAAAATCCTCAACACCGACGTTCCCACAATCAAGAAGCAGTTCGGCGCCCTGGAGGCCACCTACGCCATCGCAGACCACTCAAGGACGCTTCTCTTCGCCATAGCGGACGGCATGCTGCCAAGCAACTCGGGCGGAGGCTACAACCTGCGGATGATCTTCCGGAGGGCGCGGAACTTCATCAACTACTACGGCTTCAAGCTCGACATCCCGACCATAGTGAACTGGCACATCGACCAGCTGAAGAGCATGTACCCAGAGCTCGACGGGCACCGTTCCGACGTGGCGGAGGTGCTCGGGGTAGAGGAATCGAGATTCGCCTCGTCTTCTGAACGCGTGTCAAAGATCGTCTCCGCGCTCTCAGCCGAAACGAAGCCTCTGGAGACCGACGACCTGATCCGGCTCTACGATTCGGACGGTGTAACCCCCGAACAGCTCATCGAAGCGGGGGCCAAGGTCAGCATGCCGGAGGACTTCTACGAAAAGGTGCAGGCCCGACACCTGACCAGGGACGTCGAGGAGCCCAAGCCGCAGTTCGACATCAGCAAGGTCCCGGCCACGAAACTCTGGTACTACGAGGAGGGCGCTCCCATGGACTTCACAGCGCGCGTGCTGAAGGTCTTCCAAGGCAAGTACGTAGTCCTGAACAGGACGGTCTTCTATCCCAGGGGAGGCGGCCAGGAGCCCGACAGGGGGACGATCGCGGGAGCGAAGGTCGTCGACATAGAGAAGTACGGAGACGTAGTCATCCACAAGATTGAGGGCAGGCCTCCGAAATCCGGGACGCAGGTAGAGTGCCACGTAGACGAGAGGCGCAGAAGGCGCATCACTCAGATTCACACGGCGACCCACATACTGAACGGCTCATCGAGGCAGATACTCGGGCCATGGGTCTGGCAGCACTCCGCCTTCAAGGAGGAAGACTACGGGAGAATCGACATCACCCACTTCTCTCATCTCACCCCAGAGGAGGTCCACAAGATTGAGGACCTTGCCAACGAGATCGTGAGAAAGAACCTGAAGGTGACCAACACCTTCATGCCGAGAGGGGAGGCCGAATCGAAGTACGGCTTCAGACTCTACCAGGGCGGCGTCGTTCCCACCAAGCTGGTCAGGGTCGTCAACATAGGCGGCTGGGACATCGAGGCCTGCGGCGGCACCCACTCGCGCTCCACGGGAGAGGTCGGCCTGATCAAGATCACAAAGGCAGAGAGGATTCAGGACGGGGTCGAGAGACTGGAGTTCGTGGCCGGAGAGGCCGCTATCGAGTACGTCCACAGGATGGACTCCAGCCTGGACGACCTTTCCACCATCCTCGGAACCCAGCGGGAGAACCTGGCTAAGGTGGCCACCACCAACCTTCAGGAGCTCCAGGCCGCCAGGTCGAGGGAGAAGGCGCTCGGCCAGACCCTTGTGGAGCTCTCGACTTCCCAGGTGCTCTCGACTGCGAAGCAGGTCGGCTCGGTAAAGCTATATGTCGCGAGGCAGCCTCAACTAGGCGAGGATCAGATTATTGCTCAGGGAGAGAAGTGCGTTGCAACCGACCCGAGCCTGATTTACGTCAGCGTCTTCTCCACCCAAAAGTCAGCCCGCGTGATAGCCTTCGTCGGCGCCGCGGCCAAGAAAGCGGGTCATTCCGCGTCCGAGATTGTAAAGGCGGCCGCGCCACTTCTGGGAGGCTCCGGCGGCGGCTCTCCATCGTTTGCCCAGGGCGGCGGTCCTGCAGTCGACAGGATTGACGATGCGGCGGCAGCGGCAGAGAAACTGGTCTCGACACCGCGGAGCTGAGCGCCTTGGTGAACAGGGAGAAGTACTGGCTCAAGGTCTGGAAGGACCGCCGCATCTTCGAATCCGACCCGGTGGTCGGTAGGAAGAAGGTCTTCGTCACCTTCCCCTTCCCGTACATGAACGCCCCGATACACGTGGGCACCGGATACTCCGCAGTCAGACTCGAAGTCTACGCACGCTTCAAGCGCATGCAGGGATTCAACGTCCTCTTCCCCTGGGCGTGGCACTGGACGGGCCAGACCATCGGAGGGATGAGCCTGAGGCTGAAGCGCGGCGACCAGAACGTCAGGCGGGCCTTCATCGAACAGGACGGCGTCCCCGAGAAGGAGGTGGAGAAGTTCGTGGACCCGGAGTACCTCGCCTCCTATTACACCAAGGCAAGCCGCCAGGTGCTGACTGACACCGGCTTCGGCATCGACTGGAGGAGGGAATTCAGGACCGTGGACCCTGCTTTCAAGAAGTTCGTGGAATGGCAGTACCTGCGCCTGCGCGACCTCGGCTACGTCGTCCAGGGGACGCACCCCGTGGTCTGGTGTCCCTACGACAGGAGCCCCACCGGGGACCACGACAGGATGGATGGCGTGGGCGTAGTCCAGGACGAGTTCGACCTGATCAAGTTCCACCTGGGAGAGTTCGCTCTGGTGGCCGCGACCCTGAGGCCAGAGACCATCTACGGCGCCACCAACGTCTGGGTCAACCCCGAGTCCGAGTACTCGGAGGCCAGGGTGGACGGCGAGCTCTGGGTCGTGAGCTCCTCGGCGCTGACACGGCTGGCCGAGCAGAAGCACGACGTCACGCCAATCAGGTCGTTCAAGGGCTCCGAGCTGGTGGGCAGGAAAGTCATTGCTCCCATGACGGGCGTGTCCCTGCCCATACTGCCAGCGACCTTCGTCGACTCCGAGCTCTCGACAGGCGTGGTCTACAGCGTGCCCTCAGACGCGCCCTATGACCTAGCGGCCCTCAGAGACATCCAGAGCGGCAGGGTGCAGGTGGGCGGGCAGATCAGAGAGATCGCGGACGCCATCAAGCCCATTCCGATAATCACGCTGAAGGGCTACTCCGAATTTCCTGCGGAGGACGCGCTCAAGAAACATGGAATCCGGGACGCATCCGACCCGAAGCTGGAGGAAGCCACCGCCACGGTGTACAGGGAGGAGTTCCACGGAGGCGTGATGAAGGAGGGGTCCGGACCTCTCTCGGGTCTCAGGGTGAGCGAGGCCAAGGAGAAGGCCACCGAGCTTCTGGCAAGGACCGGCAGGCTGGCCAAGATGTACGAGCTGCCGGAGAAGGTCGTCTGCAGGTGCGGCACCAGATGCTACGTGAAGATTCTGGAGAACCAGTGGTTCCTGAACTACTCCGACCCGGCTTGGAAGGCCAAGACGAAGGAGCTCATCGAGAAGGCGGAAGTCCTCCCTCCAGAGTCCAGGGAGTGGTACTACTCGACCATCGACTGGCTGGACGAAAGGGCGTGCGCGAGAAGGACGGGTATGGGCACGAAGCTGCCTTGGGACAAGGAGTGGATAGTGGAGACTCTCAGCGACTCGACCATCTACATGGCCTACTACACGATAAGCAAGTTCGTCAACGCGGAGAAGGTCTCCCCCGAGAACCTCACGCCTGAGGTCTGCGACCACATCTTCTTCGGCAAGGGGAACGCCGCCAACATCGCGAAGGGGGCCGGGCTGACCGAGAAGCTCCTGCGGGAGATGCGGACCGAGTTCAACTACTGGTATCCGGTCGACATGCGCCACTCGGGCAAGGAGCTGATTCCGAACCACCTGACATTCTTCGCGTTCCACCACGCGGC
>DASPPF010000009.1:0-23283 GCA_035625575.1 Nitrososphaerales archaeon
CCATACTGTCACAAGCCCTGCTTTCATAGGTCACTCTGACACTCTGATACAGAGTCGAGAACAAGAACAAGAAAAGCGCGAAGAAAGAGAGAGCTCCCGAAGGGAGCTCCCCCCTCTTTTTGTTCCGGTTTCCGAGAAGGCAAAGACCGCGCAAGAGACGCCTATCTTAGCGCCGTTCCGCGTCTAGGCAAGTTTGTCCTCGGCCTAATCGACCCTATCCTCCCTCATCCTTGGAGACGTCCTCCGTTTCCAAGCTCCCCGCTCCCTCTGGCTGCTCCCATCAGCACCGAAGGTGATTTGGCTGCTATGGCATTATTATCAAAATGGAGAATCGTGTATCCGATTATTAGGGCTACCCAGAGCCCCAAGACAGGCCATCATGAATCGGAAGTCAGCGGCAGCCCTGCTAGTCACCTTCCTCGTCGTTGCCCTTGCCATCGCGTCGGGCGGCGTCCCAACGAGGGCTGCCCAGGAGTCCAATTCCACGTGTAACATTACCACGACAGGCTGTTCGGCCAACACGAACTCGACGATGATCACGACGACGGCGGCCAACACGACGAACAAGCTGGGGAAGCCCATCTACATCGCCCTTGCATACGTGAACGGCTGCCCGCACTGCGAGGCAGTCGACAACTTCATCCTGAGCCAGAGTTCAGTCTACGACATCAGGACAACCTACATCAACGCGATAACAGACCAGACCTTGCTCTCGCAGTACCTGGTCTACTACAACGTGCCTCAGACCGACTGGGGCGCGGTGCCCATCCTCTTCGTGAACGGCACCTACCGCGTAGGCGACACTGATTCGATTTCGTTCCTGTCGAGCCACTTGGCCGCGTTCGCTCAGAGCGGCGTGGCGCTCCCTTCGGTGGGTTCGGGCAGCCTCGCGAGTCTGACCATACTTGAGATAACCGGTCTAGCGCTCGTAGATTCGATAAACCCGTGCGCCTTCGCTGTGCTGATCTTCCTGCTGTCGACCATGTTCATGTACAATCCGACGAAGAAGTACAGGCTGCTGCTCGGGGGGAGTTCGTTTGCCCTCGGCATATTCGCATTCTACCTCGTCATAGGCGTCGGCCTGCTGCTGGGCATCAAGTCCGTGCTCGCGGTCACCGGACTGAGGAACGTCTACATCTACGCTGCGTTCGGAGTCTTCTCGATTGCTCTGGGGCTCTTCAATCTGAAGGACTTCATCTCCTACGGGGCGCTGGGCTTCACAATGGAGGTGCCCATGAGGTGGAGGCCGAAGATGCTCGGAACGATGGACAAGGTCCTTCTCAGCAAGATAGCTACGATTCCAGGCGCCTTCGTCGCAGGCGTGCTCGTAACAGCGTTCCTCCTGCCGTGCATAACCGGGCCCTACTTCGTCGCGGGGAGCCTGCTGAAGGACCTGCCGCTCGACAGCGCAGTCGCCTGGCTGTCGTACTACAACTTCCTGTTCGTCTTGCCGATGCTCATAATCACAGCCCTCGTCTACTTCAGCTTCACCAGCATAGGCAAGGCCTCGGAGTTCAGGGAGAAGAACATCAAGAAACTCCACCTCATAGCTGGCATCCTGCTGATTATTGTCGGAATCATAATGCTGTCGTCCTTCGTGGTGTGAGTTGGGGCGTACCCCATGCCATCCTCGGCCTTCGCCCCGTGTTCTAGCGCCTAGTCCTGGTCTCGCAGGCGGTCCGATGAACCTTCTGCGCTTGAAGCGCCCAAGTGGGGCCCGCCGCGTTCGAGGTGTTCTCATCAGTGAGAAATGAGCTTCTGCTTTAATTGAGGTTCAACACGCTCAACGAGCAGAGTAGAGTTGATCATTAGGACCCGTTTCCACGGCCGTGGAGGTCAGGGGGCCAAGACCGCCAGCAGAATTCTTGGAAGCGCCGCGTTCGGCGACGGGTACAACGTTCAGGATTTCCCTCTCTACGGCGCGGAGAGGAGGGGGGCGCCTGTGACCGCGTTCACGAGGTTCTCGGATCAGGAGATCACAGAGCGGGGATTCATCTTCGGCCCCGACGTCGTCGGCCTCATGGACGAGTCACTGCTCGACGACCCGCTCGCAAACCCCTTGGCTGGACTGAGGAAAGGAGGAGTGGCGGTGGTCAACACCACCCGAAAGGTGAGCGACCTCAAGAGCGATAGACGCGACATCACGATTCTCACCCTCGACCTGACCGGCCTGGCCCTGAACGCGCTTGGGAAACCGATTCTTAGCGCGGCCGTAGCCGCCGCGGTGGCCCGAGTCGTCTCCGTCACAGAGGGGTCGCTGGCGGCGGCCGTGGCTGAGGAACTCGGATACGTCGGTCTCTCGCAGGATACGATAGAGAAGAACGTCGAACTCGCTAGGAAGGTCTACTCGAGCCTCGAGCCCATTGAACTGAAGACCGAGGAGCTCGAATCCTCCGAGAGGCTCGTTCCAATCGCGTTCGTACTCCAAGGAAGCGGCAACGAGGACATACTCGCGGCAGGGAACTCCCCGCTCAGGGGAACGGGGGACTGGAGGACGTTCAGACCTGTCATAGACTACGCGAAGTGCACGGACTGCCTGATATGCTACGCCTACTGCCCGGAGTCGGCGCTTTCTCTCGGCGCCGACGGCCGGCTCCACATCGACTACGACAACTGCAAGGGCTGCATGATTTGCATGACCGAGTGCCCGCTGAAGGCGGTCGCGCAGCAGATGGAGGTGTCGACGGCGTGAAGGGCCAGCTGATAACGGGGAACGGCGCGGCGGCATGGGCGGCGAGACTCGCCAAAGTCGACTACATTCCCGCCTACCCGATCACTCCCCAGACAGAGATAATCGAGACGATTGCCGAGTGGGTCAGCGACGGTTCGATGAGGGCCAAGCTCGTCCAGCTCGAGTCCGAGCATTCGATGATGACCGCCGCGGGTTCTGCCTCCCTTGCTGGAGCCAGGGTCTTCACGGCGACTTCCAGCCAGGGGCTCCTCTACGCCATGGAGATGCTCTACAACGTCTCGGGTTGGAGAGCTCCCCTGGTCCTTGTGAACGTTTCCCGCGCCTTGGCGGCACCTGTCACTCTCGAGCCCGACCACAACGACGTGTTGGCTGCGAGGGACAGCGGGTTCCTCCAGTTCCACGCCGAGACCTGCCAGGAGGTCGCCGACCTGGTTCTGCTCGCCTACAGGGTGGCCGAGGACAGGCGCGTGATGCTCCCCGCGCTGGTGAACATGGACGGCTTCGAGCTGTCGTTCACGAGGGAGAAGGTCGTCCTGCCGGAGCAGGCCCAAGTCGACCGGTTCCTCCCCGAATACGCTCCACCGCATCCCTTCCGAGCGACTGAGCCGGTGGCCAAGGCCTCCGCGGTGATGGAGGGGTTCACCTACGCTTACTTCAGGTACCACGTTCACGCCGCGTCCCTCGCGGCGGAGCAGGTCTTCCGCGAGGTCTCCACCGAGTACCAGAACATCATGGGCCGGCCCTACGGTCCGGTCGAGGGCTACATGCTGGACGACGCGGAGTACGTCCTGGTGATGACGAACTCGTTCACAGCCCTGGGGAAGCAGGCAGTGAGGACCCTGCGCCAGAAGGGAGTGAAAGCGGGCCTTCTCAAGCTCCGGATGATTAGGCCGTTTCCGGTCGACGAAGTTGCGGACGACCTGAGGGGAAGAAAGGCCGTCGCGGTCTTCGACCAGAACCTCGCGCCAGGCTCAGGCGGGATTCTCTACCCGGAGGTCGTCTCGGCTCTGTACCACGAGCGAAGGCGGCCCGACCTAATCCTGCCTGTGATCGGAGGACTGGGCGGCAAGCAGATGACGTCAAGGGAGATGGAGTCGATTTTCGGGGAGATGCGGGCAGCAAGAGAAAACGGCAAGAAGCCGAAGGCTATCCAGTTGTTCAGGGAGGACGAGCTGGAAAAGGTGAACAGGATACTGGCGGCGGCAAGGGGAGAGACCCGACGATGACCAGCGCAACCAGGTTCAGGACGCTCAAGGACATGCCGGCCGAGGATTACCTCACGCCCGGCAACACCCTCTGTGCAGGGTGCGGGGGTGTCCTCGCCGTCAGGCTCTTTCACAAGGCGCTCGGAGGCAACGTCGTCTGGGTGAACGCCGCTGGCTGCATGACCCTTCTCCTCGCATATCCATACAGCCCGTTGAAGTCGAACTGGCTCTACACGGCGTTCGCGAGCGCCCCCGCTGGCGCCCAGGGCATCCGGGACGCCCTCGACCTGCTAATCGCAAAGGGGAGGGTGCCCCAATCCGAAGACCTCAAGGTGGTCGTCGTAACAGGCGACGGGGCGGCCTACGACATCGGTCTACAGTCCACGTCAGGCGCCATCCATAGGGGACTGGACTTCTACTACCTCTGCTACGACAACGAGGCCTACGGCAACACTGGCTTCCAGATGTCCTCCTCGACGCCCTTCGGCTCGGCCTCGAAGACCACGCCCCCGACCGCCGAATCACCCCTCGGTAACACCACGAAGAAGAAAGACCTCTTCGAGATATGGCGTGCGCACAAGCCGCCGTACATCGCGACCCTGTCCACGTCACACGGCGTCGATTTCCTCAGGAAGGTGGAGAAGGGCCTTTCGACGAGGGGGCCGAAGCTCTACCTCTCGATGGCCTCTTGCCCGACTGGCTGGGGCTACGATCCCTCACTCTCCATCAAGGTGGAGAAGCTCGCTGTCGCCACAGGCGTGTGGCCTCTGAAAGAAGCCGTCGACGGCGTCGTGAAGCACACTCTTGTGCCCAGGGCACTGACCCCGGTGCGCGAGTACCTGATTACGCAGGAGAGGTACTCGCACCTCTTCCACCCGTCAGAGAACGAGGTTGCAATCGCGCAGATTCAAGCATCGGTCAACGACTACTGGAAACCAGTGGCGCGGTCCGAAGGCGTCGAGATCAGGCTACCAGAGTAGCGGTTCATCGGACACGCGAGATTCCAGTCCCGGCAAACGAACCGTCGGGGCTCCGAGGGCCCCCCAGGAAGCTTCCGCAGGCAGAAAATGGCGCTCTTGGAGCTCGGCTGGCCTAAATAACTTCAGCTACATCGTTCCGCCGAATATAATAATAAACGAGCAGAATTTATTAATCACTCGCACAGCACGACCATGGGCGGCATGACCATCTCCTCGAACCAAAACGGGGGCGGCCGGAAGATGAGGAAGTACGTCGTCGTCGCAGTCCTCGCTGTGATAGTCGTCGGCGGGGCGGCTGCGGCTCTGTACTTCACGGGCTCGCCGGGCTCGGTCGCCGTTCCGACCGGCGCTGGTCCGAGCTCCAAGGTGCGAGTCGTCGCGGCGGAGAACTTCTGGGGGAGCCTCGTCTCTCAGCTGGGCGGGACGCGCGTGAACGTCACGAGCATCGTCTCGGACCCGAATATCGATCCCCACGAGTACGAAAGCAACCCTGCGAATGCCAGGGCAATCACGAACGCACAGTTTGTCATCGTCAATGGAGCAGGATACGACACCTGGGCTCTCAACATAATCTCGGCAGAGAACACTCCAGGTCAGGTCGTCCTGAACGTGCAAGAGCTTGTCAAGCAGCCCATAGACGCCAATCCTCACTTCTGGTACAGCCCATACTACGTCAACGACACGGTGGCTGCCATGTTCAGGGCTTTGGTCGGCATCGACCCGGCCGACAAGGCATACTTCACCGCGCGATACTCAAGCCTGAACTCGTCGCTCTATTCGTCTTACATGAAGCAGGAGACAGTAATCAAGCAGCAGTTCTCTGGGACGCCCGTGGCGTCGACCGAGAGCATATTCGTGTACATGGCGAACGCGACGGGCCTGGACGTCGTCACTCCGCCGGCTTTCATGGATGCAGTCGCGGAGGGGAACGACCCGTCGGCGCAGGACGTGGCTACCTTCCAGAACCAGTTGGATGGCGGGAACAGTACCGTGCGCGTCCTCGTCTACAACGAGCAGACGATAACACCGCTGACGCAGAGCCTCCTCGCACTGGCGGCCCAGAAGGAGATTCCGTACATCCGCATATCGGAGACCATCCAGCCGCCCAACTTCACCTTCCAGGCGTGGATGCAGGGAGAGGCGGGTGAGCTCCAAAACGCTCTCAACGCAGCGGCGCTTGGTCAATAATGGGTAATGACAGAGTGTGACCTTCGACAGTCGTGGTTCGTGTGCAGTCCAAGCTCATAGAAGCTGAAAACCTCTCGGCGGGGTACGGCGCGAAGACCGTCTGGCGAGACGCAACCTTCAGCGTCGGGGGCGGCGAGTTTGTTGCCGTCATAGGTCCGAACGGGGCCGGCAAGACCACGCTCTTCCGCTTGCTGCTGGGATTGCAGCAGCCCACCAGAGGGGCGTTGCGGATTCTCGGCGCCCCTCCCAGGCGTGGCAACCCCAGGATTGGCTACGTACCCCAGCGCCACCTCATAGACAGCGAGACCCACATAGAGTGCGTGGAACTCGTGCGGCTCGGGCTTTCCGGAGCCCGATGGGGCATCAATCCATTCTCACACGCTGATCGCGACGCAGCCCTCGCGGCGCTCGAAAGCGTCGGCGCGAGCGAGCTGGCCCACTATCCTCTGGGGGTTCTCTCGGGGGGTGAGCTACAGAGGATCTTCCTGGCTGAGGCGATGGTGAGCAATCCCGACATTCTGCTTCTAGACGAGCCCCTCTCGAACCTCGACCTGAAGCGCGAGACGGACCTTCTGCACCTGGTCAACGACGTTGTTCGTTCAAGAGGAGTAACCGCCCTGCTGATAGCCCACAACATCAATCCTCTTCTCCCGCACCTCGACAAGGTGATCTACATCGCGAACGGCAAAGTGGCGACTGGCAAGCCGAGCACGGTCCTTACGTCCGAGAGCCTGACGGCGCTGTACGGAATCCAGGTCGAAGTTCTGCGCGATCCTCACGGCAACGTCGCGATAATCGGAGTCGAGGAACACCACGGTGACGTGAGATGACGCTCGACCTCAACCTGATCTCGATGCTCCAGCAGATCTGGAGCTACGAGTTCATGCAGCACGCCATCGAGACGAGCTGGATAATCTCGGTCGTCGCCGGAGTTACGGGCTACTTCGTCGTCCTCCGCCGCTCGGCTTTCGTTGCCCACGCCTACTCGGAGATCGGGTTCGCGGGAGCTTCGGGGGCCATACTCCTGGGACTGGACCCGCTCGTGGGATTGGTGCTTGGCTCCATCACGGGAGGAATCGCCATCGCTGCGCTGGGGCGCAGGATAACAAACCGCGACACCCAGATCGGCATCGTACTCGCGTTCGCGCTCGGGCTCGGCCTTCTGTTCATCAGCCTGTACAAGGCCTTCTCGACCGCAGCCATCTCCATTCTCTTTGGAGAGATCTTGGGCATAAGCAGCAACGAGGTGCTCATCACATTGGTTGCAGGCTTGGGGATTCTGGTGGCTATGGGGTTCCTCTACCGGCCCCTGCTCTTCGCATCGCTGGATGAAGACGTCGCAGAGGCCAAGGGGATGCCCATGCTCTTCTTGGGCACAGCCTTCATGATCGTCGTGGCCCTGGCCGTCTCGTTTGCAATTCAGGTCACTGGGGTCCTGCTGATTTTCTCCTTGATGGTCACTCCCGCTGCGACTGCCCAGTATGTCTCCATGCGTCCCAACCGCGCCATCCTCATCTCCGTGGGCATCTCTCTGCTGGCGACACAGGTTGGGCTCTTCGTCGGATACTTCACGCCCTATCCGGTCAGCTTCTTCATAACGGGCATCGTCTTCTTCCTGTACCTGGCCGTGAGGCTCGCCCACGGCTTCGTGCACAAGAGATTCGAGGAGCACGCCTGAAGCGGTTCCGCACCGACTCTACGGGGTTGCCCATCGGGGCTAAAGTCTGACGAGTCGTACGCTCTTGATCTTGTCTTCTTTCTGAAACTCTTCGGTCATCGAGGCAATCGCGTGAGCCTGTCCTTCCAGTAGGAAGAGCTCGACACAGTTTCCTTTGGCTATCTTGTTGTGGATGTGGGTCCTCACGATGTCGTCGAATTTGTGCTTGATTCTCGTGACTGGCTCCTCGTTCTCCTCGCTGTGGGTGACCACGACGACCGCGCTCCCGTTGCCGGACATCGCTTTCTTGTCCTTGAAATCCTGCAGGAGGAGCCGTATCCCGGCGCGCACCAGCTCGGACCTTCCCGAGAACTCGAGTGCTTCCTCCAATTCGTCCATCTCTTTGAGCATCCTCTCGGGAAAGGAGAGGCTGACGATTGGCATGGTCTTCGATTAATAATATCGGCTTATAATCTTACACTGTTTCTGATAACCTCAAGGGCTCGAGGTTGGCTAGCCTCACGTGACCGAAAGAAACTAATTGGGGTGTTTTAGGCGCGGCCCGACTTGAAGAGGTCAGCACTCGCGGTCTTGGTGCTTGGCGTGCTGGTGGCCCTGGCGGGCCTCGTCTTCACGCTTCAAGGGCTGGGTTACGTTGGACCGGTGGGGGGCCTCATGTACAACAACTCCACGTGGGTAACGAACGGTGAAATCACCTTCGTCATAGGCGCAGTCTTGGCAATAGCCGGTATCGCGCTCGGCAGACAGGCTCAGGCTCCAATGCCGACGAAACCCTAGTCTCCTTTCTCGATTTTTTCTTTCTCTTTCTCCGCCTCTTCCTCGACCCTCTCTAGCCCAAGCCTGATTACCGAGCCGAAGAACGGGCCGAAGAGGAACAGGACAGCCGTGATGACGGTGCCGACCGCGACGAAGGATAGAATTCCAGCGAACAGCTTGCCTCCGACCGTCACCGGCGTGTAGGCTGGGCCCTCGCCCGTCGCGAGCATGGCCATGAAGTAGAACGAGTCCAAGTACGATAGGCCCTCGAAGGTGTGCATGCCCACCATGCCCACGGCGACTACGAGGACGATCGCGACCAGGGAGTAGATCGCTCTCACGAAGAAAGAGCGCGGGATTCTCCTCGGTTTCGTTTCAGGCACGGCACTCGTCGCAGTTCACATCCAGACCGAATTTAAGAGTGCGCGTCCGCTGATTCAAGAGAACGACCCCAGTACGCTCCTGAAGAACAAGCAGCACCAACCTCCAATCTCCCAATTTCGGGTGCCAATTCTTTTTAACGGCCAGACTTTTCGGGGCGCCCGCTTGTCCACCGATGCTCGGGTCAGCCCTCAGCCGACTCCTCTCGCCCTGGTCCAGGACGGAATGAAGCAGGTCATGCGGGTGTTCCCGCAGGGAGTCACTGTTGTGGCGATGATGACTCCCGAGGGCCCTCGCGGGGTCACTGTCAGCGCGTTCACCAGCATCTCGCTCAACCCCCCTCTCGTGCTGGTCTCCCTCTCGAAGGCCTCTCGCCTTCATCCGCATCTCGCGCAGTCAAGCGGATTCTCGATCAACCTCCTGGCCGACGATCAGAGGTCCGTGTCCATGCGGTTCGCGGGAATGGACGAGGCTGCTGACAGGTTCAAGGGGATTGACTTCACCCCGGGCAAGACGGGAGCGCCCATAATCCGGGGAGTTCGAGCAGTCGTGGAGTGCAAGACATGGAGGGTCTATGACGGAGGCGACCATTCAATCTTCATCGGCGAGGCAGTAGCCGCGCAGAAGCTGAACGACAAACCTCCCCTCGTCTTCTATCAGCAACAGTACACCACGACCGAGAAGCGGGAACCAATCCCGCAGCCGCCCGAAACGATGTGGTAGACGTCAGCGCCTTCGGACCAGATAGTCAGGCCTGTCCTGCAGCTTCGGCGCGGAGGGCTTTCGAAAGGTCCCTGTCAGGGGAGACCTGACCAGCATCGCCTCATTGAACCAACTGGCCGGCGTGGGCGCGCCCCAGAACGTCTGCCTCTGCGGGTCGTTCAGCTTCCACCTTATGGGCTCCCAGTCAGGGTCGGTGCTGAGGTAGTCCCCGGTGTACAGCTCGAGCCTGTTGCCGTCAGGGTCTCTCAGGTAGAGGAAGAACGCGTTCGAGATGCCGTGCCTTCCAGGCCCTCTCTCCATGCTCTTCACCATTCCGGCTGACGCGAGTATGTCCGCGCAATCCATGATGGCGTTTCTGTCGGAAACTGTGAAGCCCGCGTGGTGGACCCTCGGCCCCCTGCCCGTCATCAGGGCGACGTCGTGGCACGTGTGCTTCCTTCTCAACCACGCTGCCCATACGGCTGGCTTCCTCCCTTCCGTCTCCGTCAGCTCCGTGCACGTGAACCCCAGCGACTGGATGTACCAGCGGTAGGCGGCCTCGACCGACGGGAGCAGCAGGTTGAAGTGATCCAGCCTCATCACCTTGGCTCCCCTCTGCTCGTTGAATCGCTGCAGCATCCACTTTTCCTTCTCCATCTCCGAATAGAACTCGACCGGGAATCCGAACGGATCCTCGACGAGCAGGGCCCTGCCCAATCCGGCTTCGGCTCCGGGCCTGGCCCGGTTCGGCCCGCACCCACTCTTTCGCAACAGTTCCTCTATCGCGAGCAGGTCGTCGTCGTCAGCGACTCTGAACGCGAGGTGGCCGACGCCCGGCCTATCCGACTTCGTCAGAATCAGGCTGTGGTGGTGCCTATCCTCGATTCCTCTGAGGTACAGGTGGGAGGAGTCTCTGTCGGTCAGGATGAAGCCAAGGGTGTCCACATAGAACTCTCGCGCCTTCCTCAGGTCGGTGACTAGGAACTCGACGTGCCCCGCCCTGACGATGTCGAACGCTGGCCTCTTCCTCATCCTGGCCGCTAGTCCTTCCTGCTCAGGAAGTTCCGCACGCGGCTCTTGTAGGGTTCCTTGTCGTACCACGCGTAGTAGACGCTGGCCATCCTGATGGGGTCGCCGAAGAAGAAGCGCTCGTAGAGGTCCTGCCTGCCCCCGAAGGAGCTGCCCGCCAGGTCCCAGGCGAGCTTGAACAGCCTGATCCTCCCCTCGGCGTCGGCCGACTTCGCCTGATAATACCTGTCGACCTCTCCTCTCACTGGGGATTCCAGCACCTCTTCGGGAGGTATCACCATGAGACCGCTGGCTCCAAGCTGCTTGACCACCGCAGAGAAGGCGGGCGCGACCCTCGGCCACCAGTTCCTCGCGGTGTTCAACGGGACGTAGTCGGGGCACATCAGCCCCCACTTGTTGAGGGTTGCGTGGGCCTCGCTCGCGGCCAGGCACGCCTTCATGTTCTCCGTGATGAACATGAGCTCCGCGGTTCTCTCCTGCACCTGTGGAAACTCGTCCGCCCCTATGGTCTCCGCAAGGAGGGTCACGACCCCGACCGTAAACTCCGCCTTCGCTATCTCGCGGATTGTCGCCTGGTGCGCCATGAACACTATCGAGTTTGTCGCCTCGCTCACTTGGTTCGCCCTTTCAGCGTCCTCGAGGAGGAAGACCCGCTCCCACGGGACTAGGACATCATCGAAGACCACGACGGCGTCCTGCTCGTCGAACCTCGACGCGAGAGGGTGGTCGTAGGTGGACGCGCTCGCGAAGGACTCCCTGCAGATGAACTTCAGGCCCTTCGTGCTCGCCGGCAGGGCGAACGCCATCGCATATGGAAGGTCGTCCTGGCCAGAGCGGACGAAGGTGGACGGGAAGATGATGATTTCGTCCGCGATGGGAAGGGTTGCGAGCATCCTGGCTCCCCTCACGACGACTCCGTCGGACCTCTTCTCCACGACCCTCGCAGCCAGATACGGGTCCGCCTGCTTCGAGGGGCCCACGCTTCTGTTGGCCTGCGGGTTGATGAGCGTGTGCGTCAGCAGCAGGTCGTTCTCCCTGACGTACTCGTAGTACCTCTGGATGTTGGCGGCGAAGTCCGCCCTTCCCTTGCCGAAGAAGTCCTTCGCGGCTGCCATGGACATCACCGCACTGTTCAGATAGTCACCTGTCCTCCCCAGGATTCCTCCGCAGTGGTCTGCCCACGCCTTCATCATCGCGGTCCTCCGGCCGAGGTCCTCTCTCGTCTTTGGCTGGAGGAAGCTCATGCCGACCCTCTGGCGCGATGTCGGCGATTCATAGGTCATGACTTCGCGAAGCTCGGGCCTCAGCTGCATGTCGTAGAGAGCGGCAATCGTCTTGGAGATTCCTGAGAAGGCTTTGTGCTTCGAGACGTCGCCGGTGATTTTCTCGTCCCCGTACCAGAGCTCGCGCGAGCTCGAGTCGAGTCGTCGCAGGAATTCTTGGCCACTGATGGCGCCCATCTACACCCTCACTGCCTCGGTCGGTTCCAGCCGTCAGCGTGTCTACTTTAGTCTTACCAGAATCAACTCTGGAAGGCTCGCTCCCTTGAGAATGCGGCCGCAAGATTCGGCGTGCGGCGGAAGAAGAGACGAGAGCGAGAAGGGCATCGAGCCCTCCCTTCAAAGCGACTTCGAGAGCTTAAATCTGCAACCTCTTGCATGCGGTCGTCCGCTTGAGACTAGCGAACTTCATGGTCGACGGGTCCACTCACCTCGGCGTCTTGTTGGCTGGCGGGGTGCTTGACCTCACGGCCGCGAGCGAATCCATCTCGACCAAACTCCCGACCTCCGTGGAGGAGGCCCTGCAGAACTGGGGGTACGCCCTCCTGCAGATTCAGAGTTCCCTGAAGTTGATTTCTTCCGCTCCCGACTTCTCTCCGAAGTCCCTCCGGAGAGCCGACACGGTGAAGTTCGCTCCGCCAGTCCGCAACCCGAGCAAGATTCTCTGCGTCTACGTGAACTACCGGTCGCACGGGCAAGAAGTCGGAAGCATCCCCACCGAGCCTGTCTTCTTCTTCAAGCACCCGAACTGCATCATCGGCGACGGGGACGACGTGCTCGTGCCCAAGTACTCGACGAGGCCCGACCACGAGGTCGAACTCGGTCTCGTCATAGGCAAGAAGGGAAAGGACATCAAGGCCTCCCAGGCCTACGACCACGTCGCAGGGTACACCGTCTTCAACGACATCAGCTTCAGGGATGCGATGAAGAGAGGGGTCGAGGGGACGACGCTGGGAAGGAACCTGTACAAGGCGAAGGTGGCCGACACGTCGCTGCCGATGGGACCCTTCTTGGTGTCGCGGGAAGAGATACCGAACCCTTACCCCCTGAAGCTCACGCTGAAGGTGAACGGCGAAGTGAGGCAGAAGGGGGTCACCGACGACATGATATTCAAGGTCCCAGAGCTCGTGGCCAGCGCGTCGGAAGACAACACACTCCTGCCCGGGGACGTGATTTCGACAGGCACCTGTTCCGGTGTCGGGCTCTACACCGGGAAGTACCTGAAGGACGGCGACCTGATTGAAGCAGAAGTGGAGAAGGTCGGCGTCCTAAGGAACAAAGTCAAGACGCAGTGAGAAGCACGAGGCCGTTCAGACGGGCCTGACCAATGGCCGATCAAGCGCCGCGGAACTTCAGCCCGACTGTCGCCTAGCCAGCTTCTTCACTGGGTTACCGAGCGTCCCTATCCCGCTGATGGCCACTTCGATGGTCCCCTCCTGCGGAGGCAGGACGAACTCCGACGGGTCCCCATCGTTCCCGAGCCCTGTCCACCCGATGCTGCCGCAGGAGACCACATCCCCAGGGTCCAAGGTCAGGAACCCGGAGACGTAAGATGCAATCTCCTCGGGGGGGAATAGGTAATCGCGCGTACTTCCCTCCTGGATTGTCGTGCCCCTAAACCAGGTGCTCATTCGCAGCTCCGACGTGGCAGATAGCTCGTCGGCGGAGACCACCCACGGGCCCATGGGACAGAAGGTGTCGTGGTTCTTCGACCTGAAGAGCGGTCCACGCATCGTGCGCTTTGAGACCAATCCCGTTCCTGGGTCTCTCCTGTAGGCTTCGTAGGCGTCCTCTCTCGAGTCTCCGGGTGCCGTCACGTCGTTCAGTATGGTGTATCCGAAGATCGCCTTCTTCGCCTGAGCCGGCGACGCGCCTGCAATCCTTCTTCCGATCACGGCCGCCAACTCGACCTCCGGTCTGACTCCTGAAGCTGGCGCCCAAACCGTCTCGCCCGGTCCTATCACCGTGCTCGGTGCTTTCATGTCCAGCCGAGGCCTGTCGAGTTTGACGTCGTCCCCCCCGAGCATTGCCTGGGTGTTCACGATCGTCGCTAGAATCTTCCCAGGCCTCGGAACAGGCGCGAGCAGCTTCGACCTCGCCAGCGGGTAGGCTCTTCCCTTCTTCAGGCTCTTCAAGCTCAGGCCTGACTCGAGGAATGCGAGCATCCCAGCAGCGGAGGAGACTCCGACGACCTCGTCTTCTTCCAGAACGCCCAGCTTGCTGGCTCCCTTCATGTCTCCCGGCGGGACGAAGGTACAGAGCTTCACTCTGTCCCCGTTGGCAGCCGCGGTTTTATACCCTTGACTCGCTCGAAGGGCCGTTGTTGGACCACCCGTTCGTGCCGGGCGATAGCTCCGCAATCGAGCCCGGCCCTTGGCACTACGGGGCTGACTACGTCGCCGTGTATTTCGAGAGCGACCCCGGGAGCCTGAGGCAATATGTTCCCGAACCGTTCGACGTCGATGATGGAGGTTGCCTTGCCTACGTCTGTGAAATCGTCTCGGTGAGTGACTCGAAGCGGACGATGGTCTCCACCCGGCCGGACAGGACTCTGTACTACGAGGCGGCCATCGGCGTCAGGTCCACGTTCGGCGAGAAGCGCGGCGTGTACTTCCCGGTGATGTGGGTCACGACCGAGTGGGCTCTGATGAGGGGACTCCTCAACGGTTACCAGAAGAGGCTGGCGGACAGAATCGCGATGACCAGACTCCATCCGCTCAATCCCGGACTCTCCCCGGTGGGAAAAGGTTCGGAGTTCTCCGGCTTCTGCGTCAAGGGAGCGGAGAGGACGCTTTCTGTCGACGTCAAGGTCGAGAGAAATGGAGAGCCGAAGGACCTGCCCGGCTTCGGGGCCACCTTCGGCATGCGAAGGCTCCCAAAGACCGATGAGAGCCAGGGGGAGGTGGCAGAGGCCGTCGAGGTCATCAAGTGGAACGCGAAGGTGTCGGACGTCTGGCTCGGGAAGGGGTCGCTGGACACAGCGCTTGAACTGGGCAAGTTCAAGGTCACGGGCGGGGCCGTCTACAGGTCCGGTTTCACCATCTCCGGCTCCAGGGTCCTCGCAAAGGCGTAGGAACGATTAAATCGAGTCCGCGGTCCTTCGCACCGCAGATGCGCGCGCGGCACGATGTCAGCGCCTATTCCAACTACATCGGAGGGAGCTGGGTGCCCTCAGCGGGTGGCACGCTGGAGAGCAGGAATCCTGCCACTGGGGAACTCGTCTCTAGGGCGGCCTTCTCCACCGCAGAGGATGTCAAGGCCGCGATAGACTCGGCGCGCAGGGCGTTCGACTCGGGCGTCTGGTCATCGAAACGGCCCCAAGAGCGGTCGAAGGCGTTGCGCTCCATCTCCGACCTGGTGAGAAAAGACGCGGAGAGGCTCTCTGTCCTTCTGACGCTGGAAAACGGGAAGCCGCTGGCTGATTCGATGGGGGAACTGCTCAACGCGGCCAACGTGCTCGAGTACTACGCATCCGCTGCGAGGCACATCGTGGGCAGGGTGCCTAGGTACAGCGGCTCCGATGTGAGCCTGGTGGTTCACGAGCCAGTGGGCGTGTGCGGACTGGTGGTTCCCTGGAACTCTCCCATCTCTCTTCTCTCATGGAAGTTGGGCCCTGCCCTCGCGGCCGGCTGCGCCGTAGTGGCCAAGCCCTCCGAGTTCACGCCGGGCATCTCGATGGAGTTCATCAAGCTCATCGGCAGCATCGAGGGGATTCCAGCAGGCGTCGTCAACGCGGTCACCGGCCCCGGAGACCCCGTCGGGAGCGAGCTCGTCAGAAGTCCGAAGGTCGACAAGGTCTCCTTCACCGGATCCACGGAAACCGGCAGGAGGATCATGGAGATGGCCTCTGTGAACCTGAAGAAGGTGAACCTCGAGTGCGGGGGCAAGTCGACATGTATCGTCTTCGGGGACGCGAACCTGGAGGCAGCGCTCCCGGGCGCGGTCTGGTCGATTTTCAGGAGCGCCGGGCAGTCCTGCAACGCCGGCTCGCGGCTGCTCGTCCAGGACGGAATCTACCAGTCTTTCATGAAGAAGTATCTGGAAGCCGCCGGCGCAATCAAGGTCGGGAATGGGCTGGACGAGGGAGTTGAGATGGGGCCCCTCATCTCGGCGAGGCAGCTCGACAGGGTCCAGTCCTACATAGAATCCGCCAAGGCCGAAGGTGCGAAGCTCTCGCTTGGGGGCCGCAGGCTCACGGGCGGCGGACTCGAGAAGGGCTTCTTCGTGGGCCCGACGGTCTTCGAAGGGGTCGAAAACGGGATGAGAATCTTCCAGGAAGAGATCTTCGGCCCGGTCCTCTGCGTCGTGCCATTCCGCGACGAGGATGATGCGGTCGCCATAGCGAACGACACGAAGTACGGCCTGGCGGGCGACCTCTGGTCGGGAAGCTTGAAGACGGTCATGAAGGTCTCTCAAGGGATTAGGACAGGAACTGTCTGGGTAAACAGGCATCTCAACCCCGGCCCCGAGGTCCCTTTCGGCGGCTACAAGCAGAGCGGAGTGGGCAGGGAGACGGGAATGGAGGGGCTGATGGAGTATCTCCAGACCAAGCACATCAGCCTTCAGCTTGACGAATCCGGCGAGCGTGTCCGCAGGTAGCTCTCAGCGCCCCTTGCTTCGGCGCTTCTCCGAGACCTTCACGCCTCTCTTGGCGAGCTCCGAGAGCAGCTTCTCCACGCGCTGCCCAGTCACCGCAGTCTCGGGGGGTGTCACTCCTTTTCCTTGTATCTCGCCTGAACCAATCATCTGCGTCACTATGGAACAGGTGTAGCCAGTGGTCTTGCCCATCGAGGTCACGCCGTTCACCTTGTCATACTTGTCCACCAAGTCGAATGTGACTCCGCCTCCGCGCCCCTTGGCCTCCACCCTCATGACCGTCATGTCCTCTGGCTGTCCTTCCTTCAGCTTCTTGCCCAGAACAGAGTAGGAGACCTCGAGCGGGCTGACCTCGGCCCCTCCAACCTGGATTTTCTCCTTGGAGAAGTATCCCGATTCCAGGAGGAGATTCATTCTTTCCGCGTGCCCCGGCCATCTCAGCGTCTTCTCGTCCATCACTCTCATACTCGGCATCGTGTAGACGAGGCTCGCCAGCCCGTCGGTGCAGAAGGCTTCCAGCGTTCCGATGGGAGGTGGGAACCTGACCCTCTCCACCGTCGAGAAGGGCATCACCTTCACCATCTTGCCGCCTCGGAACACCCTCGCCTCGTCGGTGTATTCGCGTAGGACGCCCACGATCGAGAAAACGAGCCTGTAGCCGAAGGGTGGCACGGGCTTCTGAGGTATGCCGCCCACAAGGATGTGTCCCTCGTCAGCCCCCCTTACCGAACGGACACCGTGGGCAAGCAGGATTCCTCCGAGCCCTGGAGCCAGCCCACAGCCGGTCACGAGGAGTGCGCCCGAGTTGCGAGCGGTTTCGTCCAGGCCCATCTGGTCGTCCTCAAACGCAATGTCCACCATCTTCACTCCGGCCTTTGCTGCCGCCGCGTTCACCGGATTGACCGACCCGTGAGGGAGGGCTGCCGCGACGACATCGAAGCTACGCATGAAATCGATGCTCTTCGTCTCGTCGAGTACGTTCAACTTCGCCGTCGATAGCTTCCGGGAACCCACGCGCTCTCTCAGCGCTTCCAGTCGCCCTTCGTCCATGTCCGCGACGACGACGCTGTCGACGCCGGGCGATCTTGCGAGGTCCCAAGCAATGACCGAGCCCATCATGCCAGAGCCGAGGACTCCTACCTTCACATCCGCCCGCGCCTCAGTGGCAGTATTAACGCTTCATCGGCGGCATCTTAATTAGAGGACGGCTTGTTGTCAACTTGATGGATATTCGTCAAACGCTCGACTCGCCGGTCTCCGGCTTCGTCTCGAAGGATTTCGTCAAGGTCTCCCCCAACGAGTCTGTGGCGGGAGCCGTCAAGGCGATGATGAAGGCAGGGACTGGTGAGGCCATCGTGGTCAAAGACGGCAGGCCCATAGGGATTGTTACGGAGAGAGACGTCCTCTACAAGGTCGTCGCTGCTGGCAAGGACCCACTGAACACCGCCGTCTCGACGGTCATGAGCTCCCCGGTCGAGAGCGTCGGGGGAGACGTGAGGGTGGGAGACGCGATTGCGAAGATGTCCAAGCTGGGCGTCAGGCGCCTACTTGTCGTGAAGGACGAGAGGCTGGAGGGCATCGTCACGCAGAAGAGAATCGTCTCCGGGCAGGAGAACGTGGAGCTGCCCGAGCTCGTGACTCCGACAGGTATAGCCTGCCCCTACTGCGGGGCCGTCGTCAAGGACGCCTCGGAGCTCTCCAAGCACATGGACGAGCTTCACGTCGGAGAGGGCCTCCTGACCGGCGACCGCAGAAAGTGGTAGGTGGTCGGGGCGTTTCGAGAAATCCTACACATTCGACGTCAGAATAAGCGGCGATTCCGTCGTAGTCAAGCTTCAGGCCCTCAGGGGCAGCGGCGACTCTGGTGGATACTCGATAAGGCTGCGGGACATCGAATCCGTTTCGGATGACGTCCTCTCGCTCGAGTGGCTGCCACTGTCCTACCCCTCGGGCACGAGTCTCTCGCTGGGTCTAGGGGCCAAGAGAACGGCCCAGAGTCCGGTGGTGATGAGACGGGTGCTATACACCGAAGGGCAATTCGTCAACCCAAGCACGCGCAATCCGGCATTCCTGCACTACAAGCACGGAGACAGGTGCGTGACGATTACGCTGAAAGAGCCTCGGTGCCTGTCCCTCGGAAGCACGGTGGGCGCGACTCATGGGGTCCCCGAGTTCAAGGTGAAAGAATTCTCCTTCGAGGTCGATGACAAGTCTGCAGCGAAGGACCTGATTCAGAGCGCGATGAACCCAGGATAGCTTGGTCTTAGCCTGGCTTGAGCACCCGCTTGGCGCCCCTTCCCTTCGGGGCGCGTACTTGCGCGTCAGCCTATGAAGTACTCGATGGTCTGGCCGATCCAGACTATGCCCTTCTGGAAGTAGTCCAGCCTCAATCGCTCGTTCGGCGCGTGCATCCCGCTGTCGGTGCTCGAGACGCCGATGGATATGGCCGAGGCGTGGTAGTCTCGCGTGAATATGTAGAGCGGCCCGGTCCCGGGTGATGACACCTCGACGTTGGGCCTCTTTCCGTAGACCTCCTCCCCTGCCTTCATGGCAGCCTTGGCCAGCGGGTCCTTCGCGCTGGTCCTGGCGGCCGGCTCCATGCTCTCGAGCTTGATTTCCGCGTCTCCGAAGCCGTTCTTGTCCACGTAGGTCCTGAGCTTCTTGAGCAGATCTGCGGGGTCCTGGTCGGGCACCAGCCTGAAGTCCATCTTGCAGTGAATCTCTTTCGGCAGCACCGTCTTGGACCCGGGCCCGAGGTATCCCGCCCACATCCCTGCTATGTTGGCCGTGGGCCTCTGGACCAGCGCCTTCTTGACCTGATCGGCTCCGATTCCTCCGACGAAGGCCTTTGCTCCGTGCGACGAGAGGTACTCCTTCTCGTCAAACACCGACTGGTCGACCAGCGCCAACTCCTCCTCCGTAAGGTTCTCTACAGCGTCGTACCAGCCTGGCACGAGGATTCTCTCATTCTCGTCCTTTATCGTGTTGAGGAGCCTCACCATCCTCCACGAGGCGCTGGGCAAGACCGCAGCGGTACTGCTGTGCTGGTCTGCCTCCAAACTCTTCACAACCAGTTCGAGATAGATCATGCCCTTCATGCCAAGCGAGATGTAGGGCCTGCCGTCGAGGTCGGTCTCCCCGAACTCCCAGAAGACTCCGTCCGACTTGAACAGGTCGTGGTTCTTGGCCACGTAGTCGTGCAGATGGACGCTCCCCACCTCCTCCTCGCCCTCGAAACAGAACTTCACGTTGCACGGCGGCTCGCCGGTCACCTTCATGTAGCTCTCGACCAGCTTGAGCCTGGACACGAGCTCGCCCTTGTCGTCCGCCGCGCCCCTGCCGTACAGTATCCCGTCTCGTATCTCCGGCTTGAAGGGAGAAGACTTCCAGAGCTCCAAGGGTTCCTCGGGCTGGACGTCGTAGTGGTTGTAGAACATCACGGTCTTGCTGGACTTCGTCGACTTGATCTCGCCGTAGACGAGAGGGGCGACCCCGTCCATCCTCAGAACCTTGGTCTTGGCTCCTATCTCCTGTAGCATCTTCTCCACGAGGGTTGCGCACTCCTCGACTCCTTCCTTCCTCGCTGACACGCTCGGCTGCGAGACCAGCCTCATGACATCCCTCGAGAACCTCGGCATGTTCTCGCTCACATACTTCTTGACTCTCTCATCCAACCCTCGATTCCACCACTTCTCAGTGCTCCTCTCCTGCGGGATATAACGTTAGGGCCCTCCCAACGGCTCAATGAAAGCGAGCGCGTGGAAGTCCAAAGCCGAAGCGATTGGGGGTAATCACTTTCAATTACGTACCCGAAGTACTCGCAATGGCACAGTCAGACATGACAGTCGAGCGGACACGGTGCAGGAAATGGATCTCTAGGCTGGGGTGGGGACCCTCACGAGGACATAGGCCGTTCTGTCCGGCAGGAACATCAAACCGGCTTGGGGAACGGCTTGGCTCGTGAAGGTGATTACGGTTTGTTGGACAGTGCCCACAGAGGTGAGGTCCATTAAGAAGGAGCACGCCTCCAAAGTGTATGATGAACCGTTCTGCAGGGTCGCCTTGAACTCTGCGCAAAGAGCGCCTGTGGTCACCTCCGGAACGGCTGCGAAAGTCACGTTCTCGAATTGGAACGTGTTCGAAGTGGTGTAGTTTGCTGCCTCGAAATCATAGGTGCCCACGCCTTGTATGACCATCTCTCCGGCCTGTCCGAGGGAACGGGAGCCTTGGGCGACTACCTGCTGACCAGACACCATTGTCACTGTTACGGTCGTAGTACCGTTTGCCCCCGAGACTCGGGTGTACAAGACTAGCGTAGCCGCCGAGAGGACGACCGTGGCCACCACGAAGACTCCAAGAATCAGGTTCCTAGAGACCATGGGCTACGAGTGCTCAGCTCGTCCTTAAGGGGCTTTCCGAATCAATTCTGCCTGCCCAGGTCGGACTTCAGGCAGCCTTGAACCTGAACAGAAGAAGCGAATTGCTCACCACGGTGACCGAGCTCAGCGCCATGGCCCCGGCTGCGAGAAACGGAAGCACGTTGTAGACCTGGACGCCGAGGAGGGGCACGAGGGCGCCGGCAGCGATCGGGATCAGGCACACATTGTACAAGAACGCCCAGAACAGGTTCTGCTTTATCTTCGAAAGAGTCTTCCTGCTCAGCCTGATGGCCGTCGGCACATTCCTCAGGTCGTCCCTGACCAGGACTATGCCCCCCGCCTCTCGCGCTATGTCGGTCCCGCTTCCAATCGCTATTCCGACGTCTGCCTTCGCGAGCGCTGGGGCGTCGTTGATTCCGTCTCCCACCATCGCGACCACCCTGCCCTCCTTCTGAAGAGACCGGATGACCTCCTCCTTCCGGGCCGGGAGGACCTCCGCGTAGTACTTCCCGATCCCGGCCTCCTCGGCTATCGCCGCCGCTGTCCGGCTGTTGTCTCCGGTCAGCATGACCACCTCCATGCCCATCTCCTTGAGCGCAGCGACCGCCGGCGCGGCGGACTGCTTCAGGCTATCGGCGACCGCGATTGCACCGGCGACCTGTCCGTCGGCAAGGACGACCATGGTGGTCCTCCCCTGCTGCTCGAGTTCCGTCATCCTCTGGTCAAGACCAGGTGCGGAGGCGCCAAGGTCGGTCACCAGGTTCCGGCTGCCAAGTTGGACAGCCACCCCGTCAACCCGAGCCCGGACACCCTTCCCGGGGGTCGCCTCGAAGTCGGAAGGCTCGGACAACGCTATCGAACGATTTTGTGCCTCGGCAACCACCGCCTCCCCTACGGGATGCTCCGAGCCCTTCTCAGCCGATGCCGCTAGGTGGAGCAACTGGTCCTTGCTCATGGGTCCAGGTGCGAGGACGTCCACGACTGCGGGCCGCCCCTGGGTGAGCGTGCCGGTCTTGTCCATGACAACCGCGTCCACCTTGCCGGCCCGTTCGAGGTACTCGCCGCCCTTGATCAGAATTCCGTTCTGAGCGCCCTTGCTCGTGCCCACAAGCAGCGCTGCGGGAGTGGCGATGCCGAGGGCGCATGGGCAGGCTATCACGACCACGGAGACGAAGGCGAGAATCGAGAAGTTGAGCCCAACGCGCTCAACGAAGTACCAGAAGAGGCCCGCCCCGATGGCGACCATCACGACCAGGGGGACGAAGAAAGAGGCAACCCTGTCGGCCAGCCGCTGAATCGGCGCTCTTCCCACCGAAGCCTCTTCGACCAGCTTGACAATCTGAGCGAGGGCAGTGTCTTGGCCAACGTTGATGGCCCGAACCTTCAGCAACCCGGACTTGTCTATGGTCGCGCCGATGACCTTGTCGCCTGGACCCTTCTCGACCGGCACGCTCTCGCCCGTAATCGTCGATTCGTCCACGGCCGAGCTCCCTTCCAGTATCACCGAGTCGACTGGAATCTTCTCTCCGGGCCGGACGAGTAGCTCGTCGCCCACCTCGATCGTCTCCACGGGGACATCGCCCTCCACTCCGCCGGACAGTTTGTGGGCGATTGCTGGTTGGAGGTCAGCGAGCTTCCTCACAGCCGCAGACGCCCTAGTCTTCGTTACGTGTTCGAGGAGTCTGCCCGCCAGTATGAGCGTGATTATGAGGGCTGATGTGTCGTAGTAGACGCCAGAAGACGGGAAGAAACCCGGGGCGAACGTCACTATCGCGGAGTAAGCCCACGCCGCTGTGGTGCCCACCGCTATCAGCACATCCATGTTGCCCATCCTGCTCCTGATGCTGTCGTAGGTGCCTCTGTAGAAGCGCCAGCCGACGACAAACTGGATGGGCGTCGCGAGAATGAAGAGCGCGTAATCATTCAGCCGCGTCGGGAGGAAGGACACGTAGGTCAACAGAAGGATGGGCACGGAGAGCAAGGCAGATGCTACAACGAACCTCCTCAACAGCCGAAGTTCCTTTTCCGGAGCCGTGAACTGGAGCAGGCAAGACTCGCTGCAGAAGTAGTAGGTGGTGCCCCTGACGTCGGCCCGCAGTTTCGTGTCCTCGTTAACATACATGCCGCAGACTGGGTCTTTCAGATTCTCCGCTCCTAATCGCGAGTCAGGCCTCGGGCTTGCCGACTCCTTAACAATCTTTGCTGGCTAGGGTTCCGTTGGTTCAAGAATCGAAAGAAGGCGCGCTGACCAAGACTCCCCGTCCCCTTTGGCGGGTATCTTCAACCGCCCTGAGGTTCCAAGACTAAATAGCGTCTTCCGCCGGCCAGGTCAGGGGTTCAGGCATGCAGAAAGATCCAATCTGTGGAATGATGGTAGACGAGAAGACAGCGAAGCTGAAGTCGGAGCACGAAGGCAA
>DASPPF010000010.1:0-9723 GCA_035625575.1 Nitrososphaerales archaeon
GCTCGAAGCGAAGATACGTTTCGTGACGACCAGGCAGTTCTGGTCGAACTGAAGAATCATTAAGGAGATAGAATCGGGGCAGCGAAGAATGGTTCTAGCTGGGAAGGTCTTCCTGGTCAGGGAGAACTACGACATGGACCTACTCGCCGAGAAGCTGAAGTCGTTCAGGCTGGAGACAGAGACGAGCGTCGAGGGGGAGTCTTTCAAGCTGTTGACGGAGATAAGCGATCTGGCTGCAATGAAGAACAACCTAGAGGGAGTCTTCTCCTTCGACACCGTCTTCGTGGTCAGGCAGAGGGACAAGTCGACGCCCGTTGCTAGGACGTACGAGGCCCCATTCGCGTTCGACATCCACAAGAACCGCATGTTTCTCACAGTCTACGACAAGAAGAACAGGGCGAACAACATCGCCAACGAGATAAGCAAGGCGGTCTTCCTCAGCCTTGGGCAGGTCGTCGAGGCGAGGATTGAACCGGACACGCTGAAGAAGTTCCACGAGGCAAACTTCGATGACACGAAAATCGTGTTTTATGATCAAGTCGATCTACCCAACATCTCGAAGCTCTCGCTGTACGGAGCTGAGCTGGGGACCACGTCGCTGTACAACGACTACCTGACTCACGGCAAGCTCTGGTACGTCGTGATCAAGTCGAAGAAGTACGGCTACGTCGTAGGAGTGACGCGGAACTCCGTTGTGACGTGCTTCAGCAGGCTCGAGATGCCCGAGTTCAAGAGCTACATTAAAGGCGAGATAGTCCCGCTCATAGCCTGACTTGCTGAAGATAGTCCCCGGAGAGGCTGCGCTGATCTTCTCGGAGCCCGGCGGCTCGGCGCTGCTGGTCTCCGACCTCCACCTGGGGCTGGAGAAGGAGATGGCCAGGAAGGGCTTCCGGGTCCCGTCCTACACCGTGAAGATGGCCGACAGGATCAGGAACCTGGCGGAGGCCCACAGGCCCGAGAAGATTGTGATCCTAGGGGACGTGAAGCACTCGGTCGGGAGGGTGGAGGACATCGACTGGGGGGTGATTCCCTGGTTCTTCGAGACCATGCTCGACCTGTTTCCCGCGGTGGAGGTCGTTCCGGGGAACCACGACGGGAGCATAAGGACGGTCCTCCCCCAGAGGGTCGTCCTCCACCCCTCGGAGGGGACGGTGCTGGGCATGGGAAGGTCGAAGGTTGGTGTCGCCCACGGCCACGCCTGGCCCTCCCAGAAGGCGATAGAGTCCAGGAACCTAGTAATAGGGCACTCCCACTTCACCTACGAGATGAGAGACAGCCTCGGGACGAGGTCGAGGGATCTTGCCTGGGTCTTCGCGAAGTACGACGTTGCAAGGATGCTGGCGAAGGCTGGGTTCAAGTCCAGGGTCAAGGGAGAAGGAGAGCTGAGGGTGATGCCGCCCTTCAACAGGATGGTCGGGGGACAGCCGATAAACGCGGCGAAGTCGTTCGAGTTCGGCCCCGTGCTGTCGTCGGGGGCCATTAGCGTCGAGAAGGCCGATATCTTCCTGCTGGACGGGACGCGAGTCAGCTAGTTCTCGTGACCATTGAGGCCTCGCCTTATCATCTGCTCGAGCGAGGCTTCGCCCACTGCTCCAATCGCGCCATCTAGTGGTTGCCCGTTCTTGAAAAGCATGAAGGTCGGAATCGAGAAAACTTCGTAATTCGATGAGATGCTCATCTGCTCGTCCACGTTCACCTTTCCAAAGACCACGTCGTCACCATACTTTGCGGCCAGTCTCTCGATGACTGGTTCCATGGTCTTGCACGGACCGCACCAGTCCGCCCAGAAATCAACCAAAAGGGGTTTCCTTCCAGCGCTGTACTCGTTGAAGTTCTCCTCGGTCAATGTCACAATCTGAGTTTGTTTGGATTCGGCAGCCATTCAATCGTCCCGAAGACGATGATGCGTATTTAAGATTGCCAGGACCGATGCTCGCCTGCACAATTTGCAAAACGAAATGTTGCGCGCGTTGCTGAGTAGGCTGAGCAGCGTGCAGCCCGAGATAAGATCCAAGAGGCTGGCCGCAGTGTCTGTCATAATCGCGGGCGAGGAGAGGCCGAGCACACTGCTGATCAAGCGGGCGGAACACTCGGACGACCCTTGGTCGGGGCAGATTGCGTTTCCCGGCGGAAAAATGGGAAGGGGCGACGGGTCGGCGAAGGAGACCGCCATCAGAGAAGCGAAAGAGGAGGTAGGAGTGGACCTCACCAAGGACGCTGAATTCGCCGGCTACTTCGTTCCCTTCAGAACTCACACTGGGGACATGGACGTGATACCCGCGGTCTTCCTGCTGCTGAAGGAGGCGAAAGCGACGCCGAACCGAGAGGTCTCCGGCTACAAGTGGGTCCCACTGGACGAGTTCCAGAACCCTCGCTCTGCGTCCACCTACCGCTTCAGCGCCCCCGGGTCTTCGAGGGACGTGCCCGCCTACGCCGTGGGAGACTATGTTGTATGGGGACTGACGCACAGGATAATCTCCTCCCTCCTCGGTCAGACCCCAACCTGAATCGATGCACTTCCGGAGCGCGTCAGGGCGCTAGGGCTCTTCTGCAGGTACTCCGCCTTCGCAATCCGCCTCAGGGTGGAGGTGGGGCTCGGTTCCTTCAGCGTCCTCGCTTGCTACGGGGTCGCTCACGCCCCTTTGAGGCGGCTCGGTCTTGAATGCTAGTGCTTGTCTTGCGCGATCAGTTCCCCTCGGGCCACGCGCAGCCTGTTCACTTCGCCGTGCTCCCAGGGGAAGACTATCCACTTGTCCACTACCTCGAGGAAGTAATCAGGGTCGGTCGTGCTCCATGGCTTCTTGAAGAGCACCGCGGTCTTCAGCATCGCGGGACCCTGGTCCCGAAGGTACTTCGAAACGGTGGCCATGGTGTCCCCCTGGTCCACCAAGTCGTCGACGAGGAGGACGTTCTTGCCCCTCACTGCCTCGGTCAGCGTCGTGAGTATCCTCGGCGGGTTCCTCTCTTGGATGCCGTCGTATGACTTCACGTTGATTATGTCCAGCTTGACGTCCAGGTGGTCCGAGACGACCATTGCCACGGGGATTCCTCCCCTGGCGATGCCGATTATCAGGTCGAAGTGTTCGGTGTGGGAGCGAATCTTCTCGGCCAGGGCGTCTGCCAAGTTCCCGTACTCGGTCCAGTTGATGTAGCGGAACTCGGTCATTGGCCCGATTCGGACTTTTCGATAGATAACCGTTCGACAGATCGTTCACACGCATTTGTGAATTCGGAGGATGGTGGGCCGGGGCGGATTCGGACCGCCGACCTTGGCGCGAAGCGTTTCGCCGTGTAAAGGCTTGATGGACTAGCGCCTGACATCCTAAACCGAGCTAGACGACCGGCCCGACGCGCGACCGCTCCAATCTGCTAATAAAGCGTTGGAGAAGAACCGAGGGCTCGTGACTGGCAGGCTAGGCCCTCTGGGGGTGAAGATAGTGTCTGTGAAGGCTCGCGAGGTGCTGGACTCTCGCGGAAATCCGACGGTCGAAGCGGAGGTGGGTACGGGTCTGTCGGTCGGAAGGGCCAGCGTTCCCTCGGGAGCGTCGAAGGGAACCCACGAGGCCCTCGAACTTCGTGACGGCGACGCATGTCGATACCACGGCAAGGGAGTGAAGAAGGCCGTCGCCAACGTCAACAAGATCATCGGGCCGAGAATCGTAGGTTCGATGGTCAAAGAGCAGAACCTGGTCGATGGATTGCTCATCAAGCTGGATGGAACGCCCAACAAGAGCAGATTGGGGGCGAACGCAATCCTCGCCGTCTCGATGGCGACCGCCAAGGCTACGTCAGTAGCTCGTGGGGAGCCGCTCTACCGCACTTTGAAGCGAACGCAGAGGTACAGACTCCCGGTTCCCATGATGAACATAGTGAACGGGGGAGAGCATGCGGGGAACGAGCTCGCGATTCAGGAGTTCATGGTCGAACCTGTGGGTGCGAGGAGCTGCAGCGAAGCGATCAGGATGGGGAGTGAGGTGTACCAGTCGTTGAAGACGGTCCTGACCGACGGCTATGGCAGGAGCGCGACCAACGTGGGCGACGAAGGCGGGTTCGCTCCTCCGCTCTCGAAGACGAGGGACGCCCTCGGGGCCATCACGAAGGCAGTCAAGGCCAGCGGATACGGAGAGGGCGAGGTCAGGCTCGGGATAGACGCCGCCGCGTCGGTCTTCTTCGACCAGAAGAGCTCCACCTACTCTGTGGACGGGAGGTCCCTCGACTCGGCGCGGCTGGAGGACTTCTACGCATCGCTGCGCGACGAGTACGCGCTCCTGACGATCGAGGACCCGTTCTCGGAGGAGGCGTTCGATGAGTTCGCTTCGCTCACGCGAAGGCTGGGCAAGAAGACGAGGATAATCGGGGACGACATCTACGTGACGAACGTCGCGCGAATCAGGGAAGGAATCAAGAAGGGGGCGACCAACGGAGTGCTCGTGAAGCTCAACCAGATAGGTACGGTGTCAGAAACGCAGGGCGCAATCGAGCTCGCGAGAGGCGCGAAGTGGGCCATCGCTGTTTCTCACCGCTCTGGCGAGACCGAAGACCCGTTCATAGCCCACCTCGCCACCGCCATGGGCAGCGAGTTCATCAAGACCGGAGCGCCGGCGAGGGGAGAGCGCGTCGCGAAGTACAACGAGTTGATGAGAATCGAAGAAGGGCTGGGCTCTCGCGCGGACTTCGCAGGAAAGCTATTCCGCGGCTAGGCTGGGTCAATGCGCCGGGGGTGGGATTCGAACCCACGAGTCCCGTGAGAGACACAGGCTTAGCAAGCTTGCGCCGACTTGGCTGCGCCTTACCAGGCTAGGCTACCCCGGCTCGAGCTCGGTCGGCGAGCCACGAGTGTTAAAAAGAATTAAGCGGCGGCGGCTCCTCCGGCGTTCACCTGCCCTCCTCGTTCCCATCTCGCCAGGTCGGCGATCCTCCACGTAGACGAGGCAGCGTGGCCGCGTCGCCATAGGGCTGCTCCCTCCCGGACCTCGCCCGATTCGGCGATTAGGCGTCAGGACCTCTCCTTCGAGAGGACTGCTCCTCGTGACCGCCCACCTCGGCGTGAGTTCATTCTCCTTCCCGACGCGGGTCGCGGAGAAGGTGGCTTTACCCGAAGGTTGCTGGCCACTGCATATAGCCTGTTTCAGCACTCTGGGAAAAGGCTACCTTCCCGGCCCTACCCACCGCCAGTCGTTCGACTATCCGTCGGTTAGATTAACGTGCTGGTGAACTTCTTCCTTGAGTCTGCACACGCTGCAGAGGCCAGTCGATGACGGCTTCCCGCACTTCGAGCAAGGGACCGGGTTCTTGGCCTCTGAGGGATTGTAGTGGGAGATGACGTCGAGGGCCGACCTGAAGAGCACGTTCTTGATTCCCGGATGCTTGGCCTCCATCTCGTTGAGGTAGTCCCTTACGTCGCTGCGGAGCCCTTCGTGCATGTAGGGACAGCTCACGCTCTGGAACGGAATTCCGCTCTCGAAGGCGAATAGGGCGACCTCCTCCTCGTAGATCTCCATGAACGGCTTCACGCGCCTGACGGGGAAGTCGGAGTCCGAGTGCGACGGGTCCAGCCATCCGATCCTCCCGACGTCGCCGTGCAGGAGGTTCATCAGGAACGTCTGGACGTAGTCGTCCAGGTTGTGGGCCGTGGCCACCACCGCCACGCCAGCCTTGGCTGCAGCCTCGTCGATCGCGCGGCGCCTGAAGACGCCGCAGAAGCTGCAGGAGGAAGTGTCGCGACCGTCCCAGCCAAGGGCCTGGTCGAGGGAGAAACCGAAGAGTTCCTTGTAGGAGATGACGAGGTGCTCCACCCCGAGCCTGTCGGCAAGCGACCTCGCGTGGGCGAGAGCCTCGTCCCTGTAGCCCCGGACCCCCTCGTCTATGGAGAGAGCGACCAGCTGCCATTCGTTCCGCCGGGCCAACTTGTTCATGACGTGGAGGAGAGAGAGGCTGTCCTTCCCGCCGGAGACGGCCACTCCCACCGTCTCCGCGTGCCTCACCATCCTGTACTTGGAGATGGTCCTCTTGGTCTTCGCAACAATCGAGTCTCTGAAACAGCTGCGACAGAGGACTTCGCCAGAGTACCTCCTCGTGTAGAAGGGCGCCCCGCCGCACCCGGTGCAGATTGCCAATTCTGGAGCTTCCGAAGGGTTCGGGTCGTATTTAGGGCTGAACGCTTATAGCAAAAGCTGAGAGGGCGACCCGAAGAATCCGTTGGAGGAGTACAAGAGGCTCGAGGT
The DNA here is from genome assembly GCA_035625575.1 of Nitrososphaerales archaeon. Classification (GTDB taxonomy): domain Archaea; phylum Thermoproteota; class Nitrososphaeria; order Nitrososphaerales; family Gagatemarchaeaceae; genus DASPPF01. The sequence goes on from DASPPF010000010.1 coordinate 6,225, forward strand.
CCACTGGTATGGCATAGTGCTGCTGAGGACAAGGAGGTTCCACGCGCTGATGGACCGCCTCGGACACTACCGGATATCTAAGCCCGCGGGCTGGTTCCTCACCTACCTGATGCCTGTGGCTGCTGCGATAGGCCTCTTCGTCTTCCTCAGCAATCTGGGAATCCTGTTCTCGCCCAGGGGGCAGGAGGTCGCGAGCTACGTGAGGACGCTGAGCCCACTCGGGAACCTCGGGCTGCCCGGCATCAACCCCTATCTTCCGATCGCGGACGGCTGGTTCGCCCTCATCGTGGGGCTGATAGTCCACGAGGGAGCCCACGGCGTGGTGGCGAGGAGCCTCGGCCTTCCCGTCAAGTCGTCGGGACTGGTCTTCTTCGTGGTCCTCCCGATAGGCGCTTTCGTTGAGGTCGACGAGGACGCCCTCAAGGTCGCGAAGGCCTCGCAATCAGGCCGGGTTCTCGCATCGGGCGCGGGCATCAACCTCCTGGTGGGGGTCGTCTGCCTTCTGCTCCTCTTCGGCACCGTGTCTGCGATGAAGCCCAAGGTGGACGGAATCGCCGTGGCGGCCCTCTATCCTAACTACCCGGCCGCGCAGCACGGAATCAAGCCGGGCGACTTCATAACCGCGGTGAACGGAGTCCCGATAGACGACCCCTCGGTGGTGAACAGCAGCTCTTGGTACGAGCCGGGCCAAGTCATCAACATCACGATCTGGCGTGCGGGGACCTACATGCAGATAGACAACGTGACGCTCGGGTCAATCACGCTGAACGACACCAGGACGGGCGCGCTGTCCACGAGGGCGTTTCTCGGAATCGCGGACCTTGGCCACTCTGACCTGACCGCGCTCGTCTCGACCTACACGGGCTCGTTCTTCACCAGACCCTCGCTGTATCTCTGCATCCCGACCCTGCCGAACTGTCAGGGGCTCGTGCCGTTCTCGGACAGCAACTCGATCTTCTACTCGTCGTCTTACGGGGCCTCCCTGGCGCCGCTGGCCAACGTGCTCTACTGGTTGTTCTTCATCAACTTCAACCTGGCCATATTCAACTCGCTCCCGATCTATCCCCTGGACGGCGGCCAGGTGTTCGGGGTCGCCGTCAAGGCTCTCGCCGGAGGCAGGCTCTCGGAGAAATCGCTTTCGAGGATAGTCTCGCTCGCCAGCGTGCTGGTGCTCGCGGTCCTGCTGACAGTTGTCTTTGGTCCCTACTTCATCTGACGGCGCGTGGCTGGTTAAATAGGGCGCACGAATTATCCGGCAATGCAGGGAACAAAACGGAGGTACGCCCAAGCTCTTCTGGTCCTGGGCGGCCTCGACGCTGCGCAGCCACCCGACATGGGCTCGGTCGTTCAGAGCCTGGCACAGCAGTTCACGTCCGTCGCCTCCCTCCTGCTGACCACGGTCAATTCAGTCGTCATCGATATTTCCGGGCTCGCCTCCATCTCGGTCATTCTCATCGGCATCCTTCTGTACTTCACTCACGCGGAGAGGAGGTATGGCAAAGACCTCATCAAGGGAGGAGTCATCCTGATGGTGCTGTCGGAATTCGTTTTCCCCTGGCTCAATAGGCTCTGACCTGGTACCTGAGCAGGGCGACGATGCCCCCGAAGGACGAGACCTGCTTTCCGAACTCGAGCGATGAATCGGCCAGGTAGACCTTTCCCCTCTTTTCTTCGATGGAGTTGAGCGTCGTCACCAGTTCCTCTTCGTCCACGCCAGTGGAGAAGATGTCGTCTGAGACCGCGCACGCCTCGACGGCCCCCGACTCGGCCGCCTCCCTCACCCGCTGCAGCGTGTATGCGACCTTGGTGCCTCCCGACGAGATTCTCCTCACCGCCTCGCCGACGACAGCGCCCACCTCCAGCAGAACGGACTCCGTCGCGATGTCGCCGAAGCCCTTGAACTTGACCAGCGCCCTCACGCCGTCGGGTCCGGTCAGGTCGAAACCGTCTAGCACTGTCAGTTTGTATCTGCCCTTCGACTCGGCGCTCAAGAGGTTGCCCACCGCGTTTTTCGTTCGGCCCGGGCCTGCGACCACCACCGTGTCTCCCTCGCGCGCCACCTGCGAGACGAAGGACGAAACCTTGGCCAGGTAGGGCCCCGAGCTTGGTTCCTCTGACATCTTCCCGCCGAGGCCCGACTCGATGTTCGTCAGGACCGAGAGGTGCGAACCGCTGAGGAGGCCCACGCCCGCCTCCCGCCTGTCCATTGCGACCAGGACGAACCTCGCGGAGGCGGTCGCCGCCGACTTGACGAGGGCCGTGTCGAGCGGAGTCCAACTCTGCTTGCTAACCTTGACCGAGTGCCCGGGCGAGAGAGTTATCGCGTGGGAGCCGACCTTGCTGACGCTCTCGTCCGTCGACTCCACTATCCTCCCCTTCACTCGGATGCGCTCGATGCTGCTGTCCAGGTGCACGTCCTCTACGGCGAGAGCCACCGTCACCTTCACTCGCTCCCCCTTGTCCGGGCGGGAGAACTCCTCGTCCTTCTTCACAACCCTCGAGGAACGGGCGACGACCACGTCTCCTTTCTTGATGAGCCTCCTCAGAGTCCAGAGGTCATCCGCTGACTCGATGACAAGGGAGCAGTAGGCGTGCTTCGGATGGAGCTCGGTGACTATCAAGCGTCCGGCTTACTCTAGGCCCAGGTCCCTGAAGGTGCCTATCCGAACGTCTTCCGCGACGTTGCCCAGCTCTCCGGTCCTGTGGCCTATGATGCCCTTCACGCCCACCTTGGTGGCGGAATCGACGAGCCTCTGCGTGACTATGCCGTCGAAGACCAGGAAGTGCGCTCCGCTCGCTGACTCCATCTTCTGCACGAGCTCGCTTATCGGGAACCTTCCGACTTCGTGGAGCCCCTCGTCCATCAGTATGGCCTCCAGAGTCCCGTTCAGGCTCGGGAAGATCTCCCTCGTCTTCGCGACGATGGGCTCGTCAGCGGCCTCCGGCGCCGCCCTCTCCTGCGGCCTCTCTCTCCTGCGCTCGGCGCCGCCCTCGGGCCGCTCGCCCTTCAGCATGTTGATCACGTCTATCGGTGTGAGCTCCTCCACCTCCTTCCCCGTGGGCGCCCGAATCACCTTCTCCACCCTGACTACCTGGGCGAGCTCCTTCTCGATTAGGTCACCGCCCCTGTCGCCGTCCAGCACGGCGATGAGCCGCTTCTTCTTGCCGAGTTCCTTTATCGAGTCGGGAACGCTCGTTCCCTCCAGAGCGACCACGTTCTCTATGCCGGCTCTGAGGAAGAGCACGACGTCGGCCCTTCCCTCCACGAGGTAGACCAGCTCCGAGGTGTAGACGCCCGGCCCGGCGGGCAGGTTCTCGAGACCATAATTGATCACCCTCGCCCTCTTCGTGGACTCCGAGACGTCCTTGAGCACGTTGTCGCCTTCGCTCGCCGTCTTCGAGCTCCACTCCCTCACTATCAGCTTGGCCCTGTCGACGATCTGCTTCCTCTTGACGGCCCTGACGTCCTCTATCCCGCCGACGGTGAATCGCGCGCTGC
>DASPPF010000011.1:0-3464 GCA_035625575.1 Nitrososphaerales archaeon
CTCAGGTGCAACGCCGCTGACTCACCCATCGGTGGGCGCGCACGGAGTGCAGCAGGGGACGCCGGGCAACGCGTTCAGAGTCTACATAGCCAAGGGCGCAGTGATCAACGCACTGCGCCTCCTCAATTCTTAAAAGCCCACTTCCCCTCCAGAAACAGAGTGGTCGCAGCTGAGCTCGACTGGAGGTAGTGAATCCGCTGGAGGGGAACAGGCTCCGCCAGAGGAGCTGGAGATCCCCGAGATTTTCCAGAAGTACAAGGACAAGTGGGTCGCCATCACGGTGACCCAGAGAGACAAGAACCTGCAGCCCACCAAGGGCAGAGTCCTCGCCGACGACATGGACAGGTACAGGCTCAGGCTGAAGGTGATTAGGGAAAGGGAGGTCTGCATATTCTTCGCTGGTGAGCCTATGTACCCCCTCATCCTCTGAGGGGGCGATGGTGGTGGAGGCGGCCTTCCAGAAGTTCCCCGCCGTCTTCGTCAGTTTGAAGGGAAGGAACGGCGCGATCAGAGAATGCGTAGCCCTGGTCGACCCGTGCGCAGAGTACTGCGTAGTCCCAAAGGTCGATGCGTATGCCCTGGGCTACCCTGAGGCAGCTAACGACGACCCTGTGACTCCCCAGGACAACACGCTGACCTTCGCCAGTTTCGACGGCTACGGCAAGGCGGCCCTGATAGAGATGGCAGAGGTGATGCTCGGCGGCATGTCCTTCCGGAGGGTGGACTTCGTGGCCTTTGACCTCCCGCAGGTCACGCGGTTCGACGTCGTCATCGGAAGGAGTCTGCTGAAGTCGACCAAGCTGGAGATAGACTACCTGGCTGGCCGACTCAGGATCGGAGGTGCAGGAAGCTGAAGCTGCCGTTCAAGGACCCGATGCTGGTCATGGCACGGGTGGAGGGCGAGCGGGGGACCGCAAGGGAGCTCTCCGCCGCCATCGACTTCAACTACGCCTACTGCGTTGTCCTTCGCGAAGACGCGACGCAGCTGGGATTTCCCCGGGCGGCGAACCTCCACACCGACGAGTGGCGGGACCACCCAGAGGACACTCCCTGGTTCACCAGCATGCGCGGGATAGACAGAGGAATCAAGGTCACATTCCCGAGGATCTCAGTCGGCCCGCTGGTGGCGAAGAACGTGGACGCCGTGGTCCTCGAGCAGGAGCACCCGAGGTTCGTGGTTGCAGACTTCGTGATTGGACGGAGCTTCCTGAAGAACTTCAAACTCACCGTCGACTTGAAGAAGGGCCACCTGTCACTCGATTGATTCGGGTGGCTGTCCCTCTCTCGCGGTCCTGCTGTTCACCTCGAGGTCCTTCATGTAGCTCCCGATTATCTTTCTCTCGCCGCGTCGCAACATCTCGTCGAGGGTCGAAGCCGCCATGCCGAGGTTGCCGGACAGCTCCCTGACCCCGACCTCACGCGGAAGCGCATAGTAGCCCCTCGATTCGGCGTACTTCATCACCTTCTCCTGCTCGAAGGTGAGGAGGTCGTTCCTCTCTGGCTTCTCCACGTCCCTCACCGTGCACGCGATTCCCTTCTTCCTCAGCTTCCGCGCGAACCTGTCGAGCGAGACCTTTCCCGCCAACATGATCTTCCACTTGCCGGAGCCCTCGTGACTCTGGGTGAAGAAGCAGCCGGTGCAGAAGCCACTCGTCTCCGCGAGCGTCCTGCACAGAGGCGAGCTCTTGGTGATGATTATTCCCGACGCCCTGTGGTCGTTCATGAGCGACATGTCGACCTTCACGACGTTGGGGTGCGACTTGATCGACCTCAGCACCCTCCGAATTGATTCTCCGCTGTTTATCATGACCAGCTGCATCATGCCTTCGTCTCCGCAGGGCCTGCAGTTCACCATCCTCAAGTTGACCTCGTGGCCTGCCAGGCGCGAGGTCCATTCGTCGTGGCCCGGTGTCTCTATCACGACCTCTCTTATCACTTGGCTTCCCCGACCGGAAACATCTCCTTCCTCTGATGGGTCAGCTCCGGCTTTTCGAGAAGCTTCGTCAGCTTGAGGTGGCCCAGGCTGCCACCCCGCCGCTGGTTTATGATCTCGGCCATGATGCTGACGGATATCTCCTGCGGCGACACCGCTCCGATGTCGAGCCCGACAGGCGCGTAGACCGCGAGGAGCTTGTCTTCGGGGACTCCGGCCTTGACCAGCTCCTTGTAGGACGAGTTGACCCTGTTCTTGCTGCCAATCATCCCGATGAACCTCGCCCTCGAGTTGACGACAGCCTGGAGTGCTTCGATGTCGTACCTGTGCTCGGTGAGGATCAGCACGTTGTCGAATGGTGTTATCGTCATCTCCCTTATCTTCTGAAGGACGGCCTGAGAGTGGACCTCGGCGCCAGGAAATGCCTCCTTGGTGGCGAAGGGATCCAGCACGATCACCTTGTAGCCGAGGATGTTCCCGATCTGCGCGCACCCGACCGAGATTGAGCCCGAGCCGAAGATGATTAGTCTCTCCGGCGGCTCCACGAGCTCGAGCATCATCTTGACCTTCCCGCCGCAGGACATGCCTATGCCGCTCCAGCTGTCGTCGCCAAGGTCGAACTCCTCAACGCGCGTCTTCCCGTCCTTGAGGACGAACTTCGCTTCGCGCACGATGTACTTCTCGACGCACCCGCCCCCGACCGAGCCCCAGACCTCGCCCGTCTCAGGAATCGCCATCTTGGTGCCCTGCCCCCTCGGCACCGAGCCGTCGGTCTCCAGAACGGAGGCAACCACAACCCTCACCCCATTGTTGATCTTCTCGCTGACGAATGAGAAGAAGTCGTCCATCAGGATTTCGACTCCAAGGCAGAGTCATCCCATCTCGTCCCGCACGGCCCGACCGCCGGGAGCGGATTGTCGACCTTCTTCTCCGCGGACCTCCTGACCACAATGTGGAAATCGGGTCCGTCGGCATACGACCTTGCTATCTCCTGGCCGTGGTTCCAGCAGTACCTCAGGACGTTCTGCTTCGACCCGTCGTCGTTTACGATGATCTCGAGCTGCTCGCCGATTGCGGTCTCGGCTATGGCTCCCTTTACCATGAAGACCGGCTTGGGGCACACCTGGTTCCTGCAGTCCACGACCCTGGCCGCCAGGCTGTTCTGCAACGAGACTTCGCCCTATCGTTGATAATGGCGCGGGCGTTGTTTATCCCTGCTCCCGAACAGGTTCGGGTAATTCAAATCGATTACGTCGTCCCGATGTGCCGGGCTACGCTAGCGGGGAACTCGTCTGAAGGGCGGCTCCTCTGCTGTCTGGCTCACGTGCTGTCAATCGTTGACTTCACGGCTTCGCCGATGTGGCCGACGATCTCGAAGACGCCCGTGGCTGGAGTGAGGTGGCAGAGCTGCCCTGCGAGCCGGTTCGCCCTTAGCGCTGCGAGACACGCCCGAAGGGGTTCGACGCCCCCTCCTATGAGGGCGGAAACCATCCCGGTCACCGTATCCCCCGTCCCTCCCACGGCCTCCATG
>DASPPF010000012.1:0-7536 GCA_035625575.1 Nitrososphaerales archaeon
CGGCGTCCCAGAAGGCCGCGGACTCGATGTCCACTCCCACCTCGGCGAGAATATCCTTCGGGCTCTCCGAGCCCCCGTGGGAGAGGAGCCTCATGTAACTCGAAACGAAGTCCTTCCCCTCCTTCCGATATCGTTGGTAGAGGGCGAGTGTCAGCAGGTTCCCGAAGGCGTAGGCGTAGCAGTAGAATGGCGTGTGATAGATGTGCGGAATGGCGACCCACTCCCACCTGAACTCATCGGGAACCGCGATGCCATTCCCGAACTGCTGCCTGAGGTTCCTCAGGTAGATTGAGCCGATGTCGTCCACCGTTGCGCCGTGATCCACGGCCTCGTGGGCTTCGATCTCGAAGATGACGAAGTGCGCCTGGCGGCCGATGGTTCCGTACATGCCGGATATCTTGTCGAGAAGGACTGCCCTCTTCACTTCGCGGTCTCTCTCCGTGCCCATCATGTCATCGAAGAGGATCATCTCGCCGAAAACCGACGCGGTCTCGGCTAGCACGAGCGTCGGCTGGAACGTTAGCAGTGTGTGGCCCGAGGCAAGCTGACTGTGGATTGCGTGGCCCGACTCGTGGGCTATCGTGTACACGTCCCTAGGTGAGCCCGCGAAGTTGAGCATGATGTACGGGACCATCTGAGGCGTCACGCTCATGCAGTACGCGCCCGAGCGCTTGCCGACGCGCGGGTAGACGTCTACGTGCTCTTCTTCGAAGGTCCTCCTGAACAACGACGCGAAGCGGTGGTCGAACGACTCGAAGGCCCTTCCCACCTGGTCAACGCCCTCCGCGAAGCTCACCTTCCTTTCTTTCTTGGACAGCGGTGCGTAGATGTGATAGCGACTCAATCGCTTGAGGCCGAGCAACCTTGCCTTCAGCGCGAAGAAGTCCTGGAACACGCGCGCGTTCTTCTTGCATTCCGCCAGCAGAGTGCTCACCGCCTCGTCGGTCACCTCGTTCTCGACGTTCCTGGCGGATATGGGCGAATGGTAGCCCCTCATTTTCACATACTCGTTCCTCCAGTCCCTGACGACCGTCCTGTAGACGTCGCCCAGCATGTCGCCGTTCCCCGAGTACTTGGACAGGTACGCGACGTAGGCTGATTCTCTTGTCGCCGCACGGGGAGCAGCGAAGAGCCTGATCACTTCGTTTGCAACGAGCTTCCTGGGCTTTCCCCTTTTCCCCCGGATGTTCACGGTGAAGGTGTAGGACGAGGTTACTGAATCGTATTGGTGGGTCCACTGCCACATACCGGTGGTGCTCTTGAGGTTGATGGCCTGCTCCACTTTCTCCTCCAGAGTGTATGGCTTCAGCCTCCTCAGCGTGTCGAGGAAGTAGGCGTCGTCCTGACTTTCGGGCTTCAGGGCTGCTGCCCTGTCGTCGGGCAGACCCATCCACCAGAGCCTGAAGAAGAGCGTCCTGTTGTCCGTCTCTGCCCACAGGTCGGAGCTCTGGTCGACGAGTACCTTCGCCTCTTGATTCCTCGTGTCCGCGGCGAAGAGCATCTGGGTGAAGCTGTTTATCCTGACCCTCAATTCCTGAGCGCGCGAGTAGGCCGTCAAGGCATCGGCGAGTCCCTGCCGGTCCAGGCCCGCGAGGCTCGTTCGTCGTTGTTCGAACCTCGTGATTTCATCGCGAAGCTCAGTCCTCAGGGCGTCCAATCCTCGAACTCCGCCCGTGACCACGTCGCCTAGGTCCCACAGGGTGGCTAGCCCGGTCCTTTGGCGCGGCACATCGGAACGCCCCGAAGCCACGCTATAAGCTGTCAGTTCTTGAGAGAGATTGGAGACGCCCTTGACGGAATCAGCACCCTGTGGCCGCCGAACTTCTTGAAGAGCTCCGGATGCTCGGTGTGGATCGGCACGACCGTCTTCGCGCCCACACCCGACACGAGCTTCCTGACGCCGTCGAGAGGGGCGTGCCCAGAGGCATGAATCTGGTGATAGCTCAGTCCGAAGTGCTCGATCCACCGCTTCACCGTCTCCTCCTCGGTCTCCCCCTCTTCGTTGAAGGCCTCGGTGGAGGAATGAACGTAGATGCCTCCCCGCTCGGGCTTGATGTCAATCATCTCCGGGAGGCTCCATGTCTCCATGTGGAGGAAGACCGACTTTTGCCTGCGCCCAATCTGCTCGGCGGTCTGGCCTACGCTCAGCAGGTGCCTTTCCCAGACCCTGTAGTCTCTGTCGTCCAATCTACCAGTGCCCTTCCTCTTCACGTAGGCGAGCACGTCTCTTCCGACCTCCGGGACCTTGATGCCTCTGTCCTTGGCGAGCTTCTCCAGCATGAACGCTGTCTTCATCGAGACAACGAACTGGCGCCCGGTCGCAGCCGCGGCCTTGGCGAAGGTGTTGATTCGGTCGATGTCGTTTCCCCTAAAGGAGGAGAACACCAGCTTGTCTGAACCGCGGATCACCCTGAGCGTCTCGTCCAGCACCTCCCTTTCGCTCATGCCCGCCTTCGAGTCGTCCGGCCTCACCCTGGTGCCCTCCGTGAGGAGAATCGAGGCCTTCGCCTTGGCCGCGGCCTCGACGAAGTCGTCGGTCATGGAGCCCGAAGGGCCGTGGAAGCGGAAGTCCCCGGTGTATGCGAGCGGTCCCGTCGAGGTGTAGACCACGAACCCGTATGCTCCCGGAATCGAATGGTCCACGTGGACTGGCTCGAACTCGAGCGAGCCAATCCGGAACTTGTCGCCGGTCCTGAATGTGTTGATTTTGTGGCCATCGAGGTACGATTCTCCCGATTCGCTGTACGCCTCGTCGAGGAACGAGGTCGTCTCTCCGCAGTAGACGGGGATGTCCGGGTCCAAGTACCCTATCCTTCCGGTGTGGTCGGAGTGATAGTGGCTCAGCGCAACGGCGTCGACCTCGGGCTTGACGTGCTTCAGGCTGGTGTTCTGAAGCGCCTGCTCGGAGTAGAGGCCAGGGACCTCAGGCAGCAGTCCGAACTCGAAGAGGTCTCCGGCCCCGTTGACGTCTCTCGGTTTGATGCCCGAATCGAAGTACACCGCATCCTCGGAGTACCCCTTGCCGAAGTCCAGCAGAACCTTCGTGTCCCTGTCCTCCAGGAGAAACTTGTTGCCGCCGATCTCTCCGACCCCGCCGTAGCAGGTCAGCCGAACAGTCAACTCTCAAAGAGGATGGCGAATCTTACTTAACGATTTCAAGAGCGCCAGGGCCGTCCGCCGTTGCAACGAATAAATACGAACCAGTGGTCGCGCGGATTACCTTGCCCGTCGTCCTCGGTGTTCCAACGCTTCCTCGAGGACCGAGGGCATGACCTTCGGAGTTCTCTTCGACGTGGATGGCACTCTGGTGACCTTCAACTTCGACGTGCAGGGCTCGAGGAGGGCGCTGATGGCAGAACTGTCACGCTCCGGCTTTGACGTTTCGAACCTCACGCTCGCCTCCCCGACTCAGATGGTGATAGATGCCGCCCGAAGCCAGGTCGCGTCTGGAACGGTCAGGGTCGACTTTGAGTCGGTCAGGGAGAGACTGTTCTCCATCCTCGACGACTTCGAGCTCGAGAGCGGAAAGTCGGTTTCTGCCTTTCCGGACGCCAAGGACACGCTGGTGTCGCTCAGGGCCAAGTCGGCGAAGCTCGGGGTCCTCACGAACAGCGGGAGGAAGGCAGCCTCGAGGATTCTCGAGAGGAGTTCCCTTTCGGGCTTCTTCGACTTCGTGCTGACTCGAGACGACGTGGACGCCATGAAGCCAAGCCCGGACGGCGTGAACAAGGCTGTTTCGCTTTTCGCTCTTCCCAAAGACAGGGTCGTCTACGTGGGCGACAGTCGCTACGACATCATGGCCGCCAAGGCGGCCGGACTGAGGGTGGTCTGCGTAGCCACTGGAATCTACACTGCCGAGAAGCTTCAGACCGAAGGAGCTGACGAGGTTGTCGGGTCTCTGGCCGACCTCCCTCGAGCGCTCTCGGTGTAGCATCTTAATAGCGCGGGCTACCGCAGTGAGTTCGTTGAAGCTCACGCAGGAAGAGCGACGCGCCCTCGGCGCCGTCTGCGACGCGCTGTTTCCTGCAGCCGGCACGGACTCCGAGTTCTTCGGCAGAAAGGCGACCGACTTCTCGGTGGACGAGGCGCTAGCTCGGACGGTCGAGACCGCGCTCCAGCCTCAGAGCGCGAAGGACTTCAGAAGGATCCTCCATGTGATGAACAGCAGGCCCTACAACCTGCTGCTAGGAGGTCCGCCGTCCAAGATCTCAGCCATGAACGACTCCGACCGACAATCGTATCTCGCCAGGTGGCGAGACAGTCCGATACCCCTGAAGCGCACCGCCTTTCAGGCGCTGAAGAGACTGGTCTGCTTCCTGGCGTACGCTTCGACCGACGAGCGCGGCCTCAACCCCAACTGGGCGGAGATAGGATATCCCGGCCCGGACGACTCGCCTCGGGTGCCGTATCCTGAGGAGCTCAGACTCAAGCCTGTCGACCCCGGCGCACAGTCGAGCTTCACCTGCGATGTCTGTATCGTGGGCTCGGGGGCAGGAGGGGCTGTGATTGCGGCGAAGCTGAGCGAAGCGGGGCTCGGCGTCATCGTCGTGGAGCAGGGTCACTACGACACGTCGGAGACGTTCCAGAGGAGTGAGCTGCCGATGATGCAGAAGCTCTTCCAGCAGAGCGGGACGGCCGCGACCAGGGACCTCTCCTTCGTTCTCCTCGCCGGAAGGGGAGCCGGTGGAGGGACCACCGTGAACTGGAACACTTGCCTGAAGCCTCCGCAGAGAGTGCTACGAGAGTGGGAGACCGACTTCGGGCTCGAGGGAATCACCGGGCAGAGCTTTCAAGCGCAGCTCGAGGACGTCTGGAAGGCCATCAAGGTCAGCGACAAGGAAAGCCAGCGCAACCCCAACAACCAGGCTCTCTGGGACGGCTGCAGGGCCCTCGGCTATCAGGAGGGAGCCGATTACGAGGTGATTCAGAGGAACGCTGTCGGGTGCCTCCAGCGCTGCGATTTCTGTACCTACGGCTGCACGTACGCGTGCAAGCAGTCGACCGCCATGAACTACCTTCCGGCCGCGCAGGGGCTCGGAGCCAGGTTCCTCTTCGATACCAGGGTCGACAGAATCGTAGTTGAAGGTGGCGCTGCGACGGGCGTGGTCGGAACAGCGACAGTGGGCTCGAAGAGGATTCCTGTCGAGGTGAAGGCACGGGCCGTCGTCGCAGCGTGCGGCGGCATCGAGACTCCGGCGTTGCTCCTGAGGTCGGGCGTCAGGGACAAGAACGTGGGCCGCTACCTGAGGCTCGACCCGACGGTCGCCGTGGGAGGCGTGTTCGACAGAGTGATCGCGCCATGGTCTGGCCCGCCGCAGACCGTTGCCATCTGGAAGTTCATCGACTGCGAGGGGACCTACCACGGATTCTGGGTCGAGGCCGCGCCGGCCCATCCGGGGCTATTCGCCCTGTCGATACCCTGGGTCGATGGGAGGCAGCACAAGGAGTTCATGAAGCGCTACTACTCTCACTCCACTGCTTCGATAGTGCTTCTTAGGGAGCGGTCCTCTGGAAGGGTGACCATCGACAGGTCCGGTTTCCCCGTTGTGACCTACGACCTCGAGACCAGGGACCGCTCGACGCTCGTCCGCGGGATGGAGGAGACTGCGAAGGTTCTCGCGGCCGCAGGCGCGACGCAAGTCTGGACAACCCACAACTCCCCAGTGCTTGCAGGCGACGGAAGGGCGCCCCTGACCACATCCGGGATAGACAGCTTCGTCGAAGGGGTTAGGGATGCCGGCGTCTCCTACAACAGGATGATGCTCTTCAGCGCACACCTGATGGGGTCGTGCAGGATGAGCTCCGACCCGAGCCTAGGGCCGACCGCGCCGAGCGGAGAGCTTCATCATGCCAGGAACCTGTTCATCGGCGACGCCTGCGTCTTCCCGACGACGCCGGCGGTGAACCCGATGGTTACGATAATGGCGATGTCGATTCGGACTTCACAATCCATAATAACCAAGCTCAAACGAGAAGGCTGAGGTTTCTAATGGCTGCGAATCAAGCTAGCACGTCTCCGTTTTACATAGTCGGCCTCCCGGCCGAGCCTCTCGAGGCCGCAGAGGCGAAGGCGAAGTTCGAACGGCTCTCCGCGGACCTGTCGAAGGTCTTTCCGTACATTGAGGAGGTCAGGGCCGTCGTGAAGTCCAAGAAACGGGTCGACGCCCACGCGCGCTACGAGGTCTCAATCGAAGTCTACACCCCGAAGGACAGGTACTCTTTCTACGAGACCGGGTACAACCTGGCGTCTATCTTCGAGGCGCTGGGACCGAAGATGAAGAGGTTGCTGGCCTCCAAGCAGTCCCGCGTGACCGGCACCCGCGGCGATTCGCGCCGAAAGGAGAACGCCTGAGGGGCGACGGTTGCGGGCGCCCGAGAGCAACGACAAGAGAGTCGCGAAGGCGATTCAGGCATCGGTCTTCCTGTCGGTCATCCTCGGCGTCCTTTTCCTCGTCCAGGCGTACGGCCTGGTTCCTTCCTTCGTTTTTGAATTCGTAGCCATCGGTTGGGTTCTCTTCGTGGTTGACGCCGCTCTGACCTTCGTGTCCCCGAAGCCGGCCTACACGCTCGCGCTGGTCTTGGCCATCCTCGCCCTGGCCTCCTCCCTTCCGCAGTCTTCTCACTGGGCCTTCATAGCCAACGGCGACGTCCTGCCCGCGTTCACTTTCCTGGCCGGGTCGGCGGTCCAGGTGGCGCTCATCGTGTTGGTTCTCTACTACTTCGCCCTGAGAAGGAGGAAGGCCTAGAGGTATCCCCAGCTCAGCAGCATGTCGCTGTCGCGAGACCAGCGCTGTCCGATGTCGTTCCTGTAGAACATGTTGGGTATCATTACATTCTTGACGCTCGTGTAGGCTTCTCTTATCGCGTCCGGCATGGTCGCCCCGGACCCGGTGACGACGAGCGCGTAGCCGGACCTCCCGGCGATGTGCCAGTCTCCGTTCTCCTGCTTCACTTCGCCAATGTGGACGCCGTCCCTGTTCTGCCTTCGGAAGAGAATAGTCGCGCCCTCAGAGTACTTCCTGAAGGCCTTCTCGTCTTCGAAGGGCCACGGCGGGATGCAGACGACGACCCCTACCTGGTAGCCCTTCTTCGTCCTGAGCTGGGCATCCTTTCCTGCGGCGATGTCGGCCAAGAACGGGCCCCACTCGCTCGTGATTCCCTCCATCTGGATGCTTATCGTAGGATAGCCAAAGCGCCCCGTCCACTCCAGCGGCCAGATGCCCTTGCTGTTCGCTATGCAGTTGATGTCGATGTAGCCAACGTACTTGCTCGCGGCGAGCTTCTCCTTCGTCTTCAGGAGCGTGCCTTCGAAGATGGGATTGGATTTCGTCCAGTAGACCGAAGTTCCCATTTCGCCCGTGCTGGGCCCTATCTCGCTGGGGAAAAGACGCTTGTGCTCGAAGTTCGTGTTGATCGGATAGACGAAGTCCTTCCCGTTGAAGAACGCGCCCACTGCGACCTCGACGCCCTCGGCGAACTTCTGAATCTGGAACTCCCTGATTTTCTTCGACCAGTTCGCTTTGTAGTGCTCGAGGA
>DASPPF010000013.1:0-10835 GCA_035625575.1 Nitrososphaerales archaeon
CGTGGGGCGGTCCTGCTCGTTGGCATCGCCCTTGCCATCCCCACCACGTTTCATGCGACCTATCACTTTTTCTTCAGCCTGGCTGGCCTCTTTCTCGTCTCGCTAGTCTCAAACGCGACCCCGTTCTTCGGAGCATCCTACACCCTGGTTGCGACATCAGAGCTCATGGCCTTCGGTTTCTCCATTGAGGCGTACGTCTTCGTGGTCGGAATCACTGCCGTGGGTGCGGCCCTGGGGAAGATTGTCATCTACGGGAGTGCCAAGGGCTTCGAGCGCCAGCTGGCAGGCAACAAGAACGTCCAGCTGCTCGTGCAGTGGATGCAGCACCGCCGCTTCCTCGTGGGCCTCTTCGTGGCCGCGGTCGTCCCTCTTCTGCCGCTGGACGACTACGTCTTCATCGGCGCGGGTGCGTCGAAGGGTAAGCTCACCAAGATGACCTCGGTCACTGTGGCGGCGAAGCTCGTGAAGAGCGCGGTGGAGATAGCCCTAGAGTACGGCGGCATACTGAGGATAGCGACGTTCACGCGGCGGTACCTCGGGCTCTCGAGTCTCCAGCTTTCGCTGCTTCTGTCTATCGTCTTCATCGCCTTGGGCATCTTCCTGTTCAAGTACGACTGGGGGCGCTTCTTCAACCGCAAACAGGCCGCGGCACCACAGCCGGGGGCCTAGCCGTCTGATTCGGAAAGGCGCACCGGCCAGCGAAGGACGGCTGTTCGCAGTTGTCGTCGCAGGCCTTGTCCTCATCAACTTGGGAATCTTCGTAGCGGCTCTGCCGGAGACCACCAACATCGACGGCGGCTGTTGTGCGCCCAGCCAGCAGCTGGCCAAGGACTTCTCGGCGTACTACACCGCTGCGTGGAGGCTCCTCCACGACCCGTCCGAGGTCTACTTCCGCGGCCTGGTGAGCGACGGCGGACCCAGCATCTCGCCTCAACCGCAGGGATACAAGTACCTCCCGTCCTTCCTTCTGCTGATCTTCCCGCTGCTCCTGCTTCCCTACGGCTCTGCTCTGACGGCGTTCGACATCCTGCAGTTCGCGCTGCTGCCCCTGATGGCAGCCCTGCTGTACTCCATCCTCAGGGGCAGGGGCCTGGTGGTCACGTCCGTCGTCACTGCGGCGGTGCTGGTCCTACCGCTCCCTCTGGCCTACTCCCAGTGGACACTCTCGGCCAGCTACTACTGGCAGTGGGCAGAAGGGCAGTGCAAGGTGCTCGAGACCTTCCTGCTGCTCTCGGCCCTGGCTCTCGCCAGGTCTGGGAGGCCGAGGGTGGCGGGGGCGGTCTTTGCCCTGGCCGCGTTCGACCCCAGGTTCGCCGTCCTGAGCGCGCCGCTGGTTCTCGCCTACGCCAAGAACCTGAGGGCGTTCGCGGTGTGCGGTGCGGCCACCTTCGCGCTCGCCAATCTCGCTCTGCTCTACCCGCCCACGCTCTCCGGTTTCTTCGGGATGGTCTTTACTTCAGGAGCCCTGACTCCGCCGTACCCCTACACCTTCATTCCAGTCGTCGCTGTCCTGCTGTTGCTTTACGTCGACAGGAAGGAGGTTGTCTCGGCAGTCAGGAGGGTTGGCCGGAAAGATTCTTCTTGGGCCGGGCGAACCTTGGCAACGCATGAACCCTGAGGACGTGGAGACTTGGAGGCGCGCGCTGGCCAGGTTCAGGCGACGCAAGGACGAGGCGTTCGCCCGAGGCCCAGATTCGCCCACGGCCCATTCCGGCTACGGGCCGTTCACCGGCCTGAAGTACTTCGAGCCCGACCCGAGCCTCAGGTTCGAGGTGAAGCTCCAGAGAATCGAGAGGCCCGAGAGCGTCATCATGACCACCAGCAAGGGCACGCGCCAGCTCTTCAACAGGGTGGGCTACTTCGACCTGGCGCCGGCGGGCCAGCCGACGAGGCTCTTCGCCTACCAGTCCGCCGAGCGGGACGACCCGAGCATCTTCATCCCTTTCAGGGACGCCACCTCCGGCGCCGAGAGCTACGGGGCCGCGCGCTACATCGACCTGGAGGTCGAGCACGACGACCTCTACGCTGTCGACTTCAACCTGGCCTACAACCCGTACTGCGCGTACTCCGACGACTACGTCTGCCCGCTCCCGCCGAGAGAAAACTGGCTCAAGGTCGCTGTCAGGGCCGGCGAGAAGAGATATCACGACTGAATCCGGGAAGGGTGTCACAGATGCACGGGCGCGAAGCCGCCTGTCCAGTCCCCGACGCTGCGATTCCTCAATCCCGGTGGCCTAGCCCGTCACTGGCAGCTCTGCGATTACCAACTTGTCCTCTCCGAGGACGACCCTGAATCCGAACCTCCGAGCCAGGTTGATCATCGGGGTGTTCTCCGGCAGAATGAGGGCGTAGACGCTCGCGAACTTCTTCTCCCGCGCGAAGTCGAGAAGACTGGCCATCAGCCGCACTCCCATGCCTTTCCCTTGGTAGTCATCGGCGACCACGACGGCCAGCTCAGCCCGGTTTCTCGTTGAAGCGATTATTCTTCCGACCCCCACGAAGAGCTTCTTCTTCCCCTGGCTGGTCTCTGCGACCAGCGCCATCTGGTTCTCGTAGTCGATGTTGCAGAGCTCCTCTATCATCTCCGGTGAAGGATTTCGCGGGATGGCGAAGAACCTGAGGAAGGAGCTCTCGTCTGAAAGGCCCTGGATGAACTCCCTCTCGAGCTCAGCATCGTCTGGCCTGATCGGCCTGACGAGTACCTCGGTTCCATCCCTGAGGGTCGAACTCCCCACGTACTTCGACGGGTACGGCATCTCTCTGAGCCGCGGCCTCCTGATCGGCTTTAACCATCGCCTCGTTTCCCACTTCTGAGAACCGCTCCCCACAGTGCCCGGGAACAGTTAAACGGCATCCGTTTCTTTCACGTCCGACAACCATGAAAACATGGGCTGCCATGTACACGGTCATCTGGTTGGCCTTCTTCGAAATCCTCCTGGTGCTGTTCCCCGTCTTCAGCTACGATGTCAACATCACGCTCCACGGAATCTTGGGGGTCGGGATTCTGGCATTTGCGTACTACATCTACCGTGCGGTGCGAGCAACCTCGTGCCCGGCAAGGATCAAGCGAATCGCGGCGACGACCTTCGCCTTCGCCATCTTTCAGGGCGTGCTGGGACTGGCGCTCGCGGCCGGCATCCACTTCTCGTGGGGAAGCACATACACGGATGTCATAAGCTTCTTCCACGTCGCCGTCTCGATAGCGATCATAACCCAAGCCTCCTCGTCCGCGACCGCATTCGACATGTGGGAAGAGAAAGAGTTCCAGAGCGCCGTGTGACCAAGTCGGTGCGGGGTCGGCAGCGAGCCTCTATGACGGAGCGCTGACTCTGCTCAGAACAGTCTTGGCTCGCAGCGTGACCATCTTGCTGGGCTTTTCAGCTTCTTCAAGCGCGAAGGGCGTGGGCCTGTACTTGGGGTGGTGGTAGAACTCGGCCATCCCGCCTTCGACGTCGGGGTGCACAGCGTCGAGGTTCCATCTCCCGTCGGGTCGTCTCTTCCTCGCCAGAAGGTCGAGCGCGTTCTTGAGCCTGGCGTCTTTCCCGTATCCCAGCGCCGTCATGAAGTCCAGCCCCACCAGCTGGTCGTAGAAGTAGTGGTTGGGGTAGTGGAACCTGTACCAGGGCTCGTAGTGGTCGCCCTGCTTGTGCAGTTCCCGCTCCAGGAAGAACTCGGCGCCCTTCTCGACCGCTTCCTTCATGCCCCTGGTCCACTTCTGCCGCGGGTAGACAGCGAAGGCGCTCATCGGCTCCCACGAATCGAGGTTCCTGCCGCTCCCGAAGCAGGACCATCCTCCCAGCGGCGCAGCGTTCTTGACCATCCACTCGAAGGCTCGCCTGGTCTTGGGGTGGTCGACGTAGCCGAGCTTCACCAGGGCCCTGGCCGCGTTCCCGGTCGAGCACAGGTGCCCCTTCTTCGTCCCGTCGGGAGCGAAGCCGCCATCTGCCGTGGACATCCGCTCGATCCACCATTTCACGGCCTTCGCGATTCTCTTGTCCTCCTTGGTCAAGCCGAGGTCGGAAAGCACGAGAATCATCCAGTTGGTCGAGAGGTACTTGGGACCGTACGCCCTCTCCTTCGACGCCCACCAACCCCCCTCTTCCTGCCTTGCGAGAATGTCCCGCGCCCAGCCTCTCTCGGTGATTTGCTCCTTCGTCTCGATGACGTCGGAATCTTCGTCTGACTTTCCGAGCAGCTCCTTCAGCGTCGCGTATCTCACCGACGGCTGGTCTTCGCCCAGCAACCACTGTGTGACTCGGTCGGGTTTCACTGGCGACATCTGCGCCCCTTGCAGTTCACGCCTTCTTCGCCCACCCATAAAGCAGTCCCAGGGCTGCCACCAGCACGCTGGGGACGAGAAGGACTCCGATGAATGGCAGAATCCCGATGGAGACCGCCAGGGAGACCAAGGGCATGGCCCTCCTCACTCCCTTCTCCTTCAGCAGCCTGACACCGGCCGTCGAGCCGACCACGTACGTCAGCACAGCCGCGCCGCTGGTCGCGAGGAATCCCGTCTGGACGTTGAGCTGCAGCAGGTAGTAGATCACCAGGCTCACCACGATCAGACCGAGGAGCGCCAGCAGCGACCTCCGAGGCACCCCGCTCTTCGGGTCCACCACCGCGAGCGCCCTGGGCAGGCTCCCCTCTCTCGCCGCCGCATACACGACTCGGGCCATGCCTGTCGTGTACGCGTTGACCGTGGAGAAGATGATGACCACAGCGAGCAGCGAGACCACCACCCCGCCGTAGGACCCGAGGGCGTTGGAGAGGAGCACAGCGAAAGGCGTGACGCCGCTGCCCGCGGCGTAGTCGCCCGTGCCCACTATCGCGAAAGCCACCGCCAGGTACAGCGCGCTGATGAGGAGGACGCTGATGGTGACGCTGCGCCCAAAGTCCCGCTTGGGGTTCTCGAACTCCTCTGCAACGTTGGAGACGTTTTCGTAGCCGAGGTACGACCAGACGATGAGCGCCGACGCCACGCCGATCGAGGCGACGCCTCCGGGAAGGAACGGGGCGAAGTTGGAGGCGGAGATCCTTGGGCCGGAGGCGACCACGCCGGCGGAGAGCAGCAAGACTATCATCGTGACGACCGCGACCTGGACCCTTCCGCTCAGCCTGATTCCCCTGTAGTTGATGCCGTAGGCGAGCAGGATGATGCCCACGGCTACTGCGAACACACCCTCCCTGCTCATCGGGAACGCGAAGGCGAGATAGGATCCGGCGGCGAGAGTGATTGCCGGGGCTCCGATCACCACCCAGGCGATGAAGAGCCAGGCTGTCATCGTGCTGATGCCATGGCCGAAACTCTCCCTCGCGAAGGAGTAGATTCCTCCGGACTCGGGCCTTCTTGCCGAGAGCGTGGCGAAGGTGTAGGCGAAAGGAAAACTGGCAGCGGAGAGCAGAACCCAGGCGACGAGGGAGGCCGGACCGGCGACCTTCGCGGCCAGCCCGGGCGTGACAAGGATTCCGGCTCCGAGCACCGAGCTGACGTAGATCGCGACCGCGTGCCTGAGCGTTATCGCCTTGTGGAGGCCCGCGCGCGTGGTCTTGGGCTGGTCCTCAGGCAACTTGGCCCGCCCTTCGACTTCGCGATATAAGGCGTCGCCGGAGCGAATGGGTGCCAAGGAGGGAGAAACCTGAAAGTATTTCTCGAAGGGCGGGCCCGAGTCCAAGGAATGAGGTCCGTCGGCGGCATCTCATACCTCACCCCCGACGAGATGCGCCGCGTCGACGAGGCCGCAATCGACCACTTCGGTATCGATGTCCTCGCACTGATGGAGAACGCGGGGTCGCAGACGGCGCAGATGGCGAGGAGGATGCTGGGAGGAAGCGTCCTCGCCAAGAGGGTGACCTGCTTGGTGGGCAAGGGCAACAACGGCGGAGACGGGCTGGTCGCAGCGAGGCACCTTCACGGCTGGGGGGCCGATGTGAGTGTGGCGCTCGGAGCGGCGAAGAACGACTTCAGGGACGTCCCGGCCAAACAGCTGGCGACCGTCGAGAGGCTGGGAGTCCCGGTGACAGAGGGGAGTGCCAGTCTTTCCGGTTCCGACCTGCTCGTCGACGCCCTGCTGGGGTACAACTCGGTTGGGGCTCCCCGGGGCGCTGTCTCCGACCTCATACGGATGGGAAACCTCTCCCGGACTCCCATTCTGGCCCTGGACATCCCCTCCGGCCTCGACCCGACGACGGGCCTCCCGAACAAGCCTTGCATCGTGGCAAGGACGACCCTCACCCTCGGCTTCCCCAAGCTTGGGTTCCTGAATCCGGAGTCGCGCCCCTACGTCGGAGACCTGTACCTCTGCGACATATCGCTGCCCAGGGAGGTCTATGCCAGGAACGGCGGCATGGACAGGGTGTTCGAGAAGGAGTCGGTCGTCAGGGTCGTGCTTCCTCCGTAGCGCCGGCCCCTTCGATTCCCTTAAGTCAGGAGGCTCCAACTCTCCTCAATGGCAACAGTCTCCGCGTCGACCATCGCGGGACTCCCCAAGGTCGACCTTCACAGCCACATCGACGGCTCGATTCCGTCGCGGGAGCTCTTCCGAATCGCCAGGCTCAGGGGAAGGAAGCTCCTCACCCCGCAGGGCGCCGAGCTGACCACGGCCTCCAGCTTCGCTGCGCACATCAGGGGCGATGGCTACGACACGATGCTTGACGACATAGTGAACAGGTTCTACCCGATAACGAGCCTGATGCAGACGCAGGAGGTCCTTCGCGACGTGGGGATAGCCTACGCGAAGGAGATGAAGGCCCAGAACGTCATGTACGCCGAAGGGCGAATCGCCCCCCAGTACCACCAGAGGGAGGGGCTCACCATGGACGAGGTGATACAGAGCACCCAGGAAGGGCTGGCCGAAGGCTGCGAAAGGTTCGGTGTCAGGGTCAACCTCATCGTGGCGATCGGAAGGGAGTCGGACGCGAAGACCGCGGAGGGCGTTGCCCGCGCGGCCGTGAGGAACAAGGCCGTCGTCGCCCTCGACCTGGGCGGACCCGAGGCTGGCCATCCGCCCGAGAAGTTCGAGAAGCCGTTTGCCCTCGCGACGGCCGCTGGGCTGAGGAAGACGGTCCACGCAGGAGAGGGTGCGGGGAGCCTGGAACAGAACCTGGCGAACATCAGGACCGCGATCGCCCTCCTCGGCGCGAACAGGGTCGGGCACGCCATCGACCTCGCCAAGGACGACGGGCTGGTTGGCCTGGCGTTGGCCAGGGGAGTCACGATAGAGATGAACCCGCAGTCCAACAAGGCGCTGAAGAGCATCAGGTCTTCAGCCGACCTGGCGATAAACCGCCTCCTGTCAAAAGGCGTCTCGGTGACTGTGAACTCCGACGACCCGGCCCTGTGGCCCCACGGAACGATCAGCGAGGTCCTCTACTCGGTCTGCAGGTCGTACCACTTCGGCCTGGACACGGTCGACAGGCTGGAGTCGAACGCCATTGAGGGCGCCTTTGCCAGCGAGCGCGAGAAGCAGTCGCTCCGCGAGCGGTACCGCGAATCGAGAAGGAGGCTGTCCTGAGACCTACATGTCCGACGATGCCGGCTGCGTGCAGGCATAGTTGGAGGGCGTGATGTCTCCCGGGTTCGCGTTGATCTGGTCTATGTGGTAGACTATGGTGAACTGAGGGGAGTTCGGGTTGGTCCCCACCGCTATGGCGAGGTCGACGCTCGCCAGGGTCTCCTTCGGCGCTGCGATTCCGAACGGGAGGTCGAGCATCTGGCCCTGCGCCACCGAGGTCAGCCCGAGCCCGCAGACAGGGCTGTTCGCTTCGTCCGTGGTCGGCGATGTGATCTGGGCGTACAGCGGAACCAGCCCGCTCGTGGAGTTCCACTCCACTCTGTAGGCCAGCTCGGTCCCGTTGAACTGCGTCGACACGACGGCGGCATAGTCAGAGAAAGGTTTCTCCTGGACCGGGAAGCTGCTGGTCGACCAGGCCAGGTAGGCGAGATACAGGCCGAAGGCCACAGACCCGCATATCACTATCACGACCGCCATCTTCACGGCCGAAATGGCCCGAGACTTTCCCAGCTTCATCCAGTCACCTCAGGTCGGCAAGCTTCGACTCCGGCCTCATCAATGAGAGAACCTTGTCCAGGTACTCGCCCATTGCGACCGTGAACTCCATTTCGCTCCAGTCGCTCCTCGCTCCTTCGAGGAAGCTCTCCATCCATCCGAACTCCCTCTCCGAGAACTCCCCCATCGCGGCCAGGAACCCTTTGTTCCTGTACACGATCTCGCTTTCTCTGTCCAGCAGACGCCGGCGACTAAGCGATGCGATCGCGAACGCGTTCCTGCACAGCAGCGACGCGTCCAGCACCGGGTCGCCCGAAGGCTTGTCAGACACCCACTCGGAGAAAAAGCGCTTCGCCACCTCCAACTCCTTGGACTGCATCACGGCGAAGACGATGTCGTCGACGAGGATGTTCTGCAGGTGGTTGTAGGCGTCGACCAGGTTCTCCACCTCTTTCGCGCGGAGCCCGTCCTGTTCCTTCATCTCCTCCAGAATCCTCTCCAGCGCCTGGCTGTCGTGCGAGTGCGCGCCCCGCTCGGTGAAGTAGATGTGGGCCAGCTCGTGCAGAACGAGCCCCCCCAGCATCTCCGAGTCGAGCGCCCAGTCTGATATGACTATCTTGTGGGCCTCCCCTTCCTTCTTCGCGTAGCCCATTATCGCGAGCTTCGGGTCGATTGCGAGGGAGACTCTGGAGTTTATGACGAAGCCCTTGCCCCTCATCCTCTGCAGAGCCCAGTTCAGCGTGCTCTGGAGCGACTTGTCTGCGGTTGCTTTCACCGGCCCCGCCGAACCTTTCCCAGCCATTAATCAATCTCTCGGTATCGCACGCGTCGGAGCGGGTTTCTTCGACACCTGCTCGCTACTGGTAGACCGGTCCCAGTCCCGAGGACTTCTCCTGGGGCGGGGCCTTCACCACCTTCCTCAGCTCTTCGAGGTCGACGCCGAAGCCCATCATCGCGGAGAGAACCTCCAGCATCTTGATCACGGACCGAGTGTGCGGGACGGGCTCGCCGTGGTCCACAGAGATCTTGTAGCCCTTCATGCCGTAGTCTTTCGCCATCCCGACCACCATGGAGGCGAAGAAGGGAGCGGGCTCCGATTCGATTATCTCCACCCCGTTCTCCTTCAGCTTCTTCACGCCCTCCCTGTCGGTCGCGAACCCGTTGACGCGCGGCTCATCGAATTCTGGGACGGGCGTGTCTGACCATCTCGCCCCCACCGAGTAGACCTCTCTGACGCCCGCCTCGCTCGCGTACTCTAGGACGGTCTTCGCGAAAAGCTGCTGGTCGTCGGACGGGCTCGAGTCCCCGGCGAACAGGAGGAGGTCGCTCTTCCCTCTGTGAAGGTAGAACTTGCACGTAGGGAGCACGGCCGTCCCGTCCTCCATGACTATGACCTCCGGAGAGAAGGCGGACGAGCGAAGGACGGCGAGCTCTTCGAACTTCAGCGACTTTAGCAGATAGTTGGAGAGTTCCCTCGCCTGCGAGTAGAGCGCCTTGTACTGCGATATCGAGGTGGAGACCGCAACGAGCAGAGACGGGCGCACGAGCCTTGCGTGAGGCTTCGACTCGAAATCCAACCACAAGGGGGTTCGTCGCACCGGAGACCGCACCCCGTTAATTACATATCGGATTGACGAAGTTGTCAAAAACCTAGGCTTATCTTAAATATCGGCGGGGCTGATTCTTGGCAACTCGTCGTTGAAGGCTTACTGGACCACTCTTTCGCACAAGGGGGTATGCTTCCCTGACGAATACCAGCCTGACGGGCTCTCCGTCAGCGTGAAGGGGAAGCCGGTGAGACTCTCGCCCCTGGCTGAGGAGATGGCCTACAATCTCGCGAAAAAGAAGGACACTCCCTACATCCAAGACGAGGTCTTCAGAGACAACTTCATGGGCGACTTCGTCAGGCAGCTTCCTCCCGAGTTCCGAAAGGCCAGGTACGAGGATGTGGACTTCTCCGAGCTCTTCGCGAAGGTCGACAGGGAGAAGGCAGCGAAGGAGGGGATGGGAAAAGAGGAGAAGAAGGCCCAGGCTGCGGCCCGGAAGCAGAGGCGCGAGGCGCTCAAGAAGGAGTTCGGCTTCGCGGTTATCGACGGGAAGCAGGTGGAGTTCGCCAATTACATGGTCGAGCCCCCGGGGCTATTCATGGGAAGGGGAAAACACCCCTACAGGGGCAGGTGGAAGCCCCGGGTGCGACCCCAGGACGTGATACTGAACCTGGACGAGGCTACCAAGGTCCCCGGCGATTGGAAGGAGATCGTCCACGACCACAGGTCCATGTGGATGGCGAAGTGGATCGACGAGCTGACTGACAAGGAGAAGTACGTCTGGCTCCACGAGAGCTCTCACATCCAGCAGTCGAGGAACAAGGCGAAGTACGACAACGCGATGAAGGTCGGCAGCAACATGAAGAAGATCGAGGCGAGGATCGAGAAGGAGCTCGAATCGAAGGACCCGAAGATGAGGCAGGTGGCCACCGTCTGCTACCTCATCCACCAGCTCGGCATGAGGGTGGGAGACGAGAAGGACGAGGACGAGGCGGACACGGTGGGCGCAAGCACCCTGAGGGTCGAGCACATCATATTGAACGACGGGTCTGTGGAGTTCGACTTCCTGGGGAAGGACAGCATCCCCTGGAAGAAGACCGACAGGCCCCCTCCCCTGGTTCTGAGGAACCTGGAGGAGTTCAAGAGAGGAAAGAAGCCGGAGACGGAGATCTTTCACGACGTGACCTCCAACATGGTGAACCAGTTCCTCTCCTCCATAGTCCCCGGCCTCAGCGCGAAGGTCTTCAGGACCTGGCACGCCACCGAGAGGGCGAAGCAGGCG
>DASPPF010000014.1:0-10903 GCA_035625575.1 Nitrososphaerales archaeon
AGAACCTCCCCGACGAGGCCGCGCCTGACGCCGTCGGGCTTCACGACTATCAGAGTGTCCTCGGGCGTGGAGCTCATGGCTGCTTCGGCTTCCTCGCCCACTTCAGTTTCCGCGGGTCGCGACCCAGCTTCAGGTCGTTTACTCTGCACTTTGTCGAACAGTAGGACTTGGTCGAGCCGTCGTTCCGGACGAGGAGGACGCCCATGCCGAGACGTATCTCTCTGCCGCAGAAGGCGCATTTCTTAGGAACATACACTGCAAGCCATCAGCCCCTGTTGTTTTCCAACCCCGAACGGTCTTCCTATAAAAGATGTGAGCCACCTCCAACCTCGAAAGACGCCTCCGGCTGCGGAGCGTCGGACCCTGCCTAGCGGACCTTGCGCGCCTCTCGCTCTGTCTCTCGCAGAATCAGCACGTCAGCCATCCGGACCGGGCCCTTCACGTTCCTCGTCAGGATTCTGCCCTTCTCCTTCCCTTCGAGAATCTTGACCCTCACCTGGGTTATCTCTCCTGCGACACCGGTCCTGCTGACTATCTGGACGACCTCGGCGGGCGTCAGCGTTTCGACTTCTTTCTTGCTGCTCATGCCGGCTTCTTCAGCTTGGAGAGCGCCTGGGTGACCTGCTCGAGAGTCTGGGCACCCTCGCCCGCGTCCAAGACCGCCGCGGAGGCCGTGGAGACGTCAATGCCAATGGCGGGCCCTATCGCGTCCTTGGAGGGGACGAACACGTAAGGAATCTTCCTCTCCTCGCAGAGTATGGGCAGGTGGGCAACCACCTCTGGCGGCTGAACATCCTCAGCGATGACCACAAGCTTGGCGGTCCCTCTTTCGATGGCCTTCGTGGCCTCGTTGGTTCCTCTGCGGACCTTGCCGCTCCGCGAGGCCTGCCTCAGAACCTCGTAGGCGGCCTCTGAGACCTCCTTTGGAGTTTCGAACTTCACGTAGTAAGCGCGTGGGGTCATTGAATGTCTCTCCCAAAGGGCGCACTCGGCCTTGAGTAGATAAACATTCAGCCAGCAGGCTCTGGTAAGGTGACGGTTGATTCGTCTCCCCGTTAAGAGCGGTTGATGGGGCGACCGGCTTCAGGGAGGTGGCGTGGGCTCACGGCTTAGGTGCTCGTGAGCAATCTTCCATCCTGATTCGAATCTCTTCAGGACGCATGTTCCACGCCCATCCCCCAAATTCTTGAATTTCCCTTTTGCCACCCCAGTCCAATGATATGAGAAGGTGCATACTGCGAACCCCTCTGCCTTGACCGGCCATTGGAAGTTGTCCAGCCAATACTTCTCGTCCTGAATGTCCAAGGCCCATGTCTGGCTGAAGGCTTCCTTTATCGAATCCCTCCCCGAGAAAGAGCCGTCATTGAACCAGAAAACCGCATCATCCGCGATGAGAGGGTCTAATTCGCTAAAGCGGTGGCTGGCCGACTTTCTCTCGTAGATTTGCATGAACTCCTCTGGCGTCAAGCGAGAGACCCCTCGTCAGACCGAGCAAATAAATCAGCAGAGCGACAGTCAACTTACCAGCACCAGCCAGAATCGAGCTCATCTCCGCCAGTGTGGCACCCACTCTCCACTCTCCCGCCGTTTTGTCATCCTTCAACATTAAAGGCGAAGCCACGAGGCTCGGGAGCGATGCGCAGTGTCCTGGTAGCCACGGACAGAATCGCGGCCGAAGACCTCACGCGACTTTCGAAGTTCGCCGAGGTTGTGGAGGCTTGGAGGATGAACGACGCTGAAATCCTGCCCTCTCTCCCGGTGGTCGACGCCGCAATCATACTTGGTTGGCCGAGCTTCTTCACGCGCGAGAATCTCTCGAGGATGAAAAAGCTGAGGTTCATCCAGACGGTAAGCGTCGGCGTCAACCAGGTACACTTCCAAGACCTGCCGGTCAGGGTGACGGTTTGCAGCAACGCAGGCGCCTACTCCACCGGCGTTGGGGAACACGCATGGGGTCTTCTCCTGGCTGCTGCTAAGAGGATACCGCAGGCGGACGCCGCCATAAGAGCCGGCGGAGCGACAATCGAAGGCTTCAGGGCCGAAGCGAAGGACGTGATGATCCTTCGAGGGAAGACGATGGGGATCGTCGCGTACGGCGGTATTGGAAGGGCCGTTGCGAGGTTCGCCCGAGTCTTCGGGATGGACGTCGTTGCGCTCACCAGAAGAAGAGGAGGCGACAAGGGCGTAAGATTCTATCGTGGTGCCAAGGGCCTGAAGACCGTCCTCAGGCTAAGCGACGCCGTATTGATCTCCATTCCACTCACCAGACTCACTGAGGGACTGATAGGCGCGAGGGAGCTGGGACTCATGAAGAAGGACGCCGTCCTCGTGAACGTGTCCAGAGGCGACGTTGTCAACCAGCGGGCACTCTACGAACACCTCGCAGCCAATGCTTCGTTCAGCTATGCGACGGATGTCTGGTGGTACAGGGAAGGCAAGGAGACCTTGGAGACGGAGTTTCCCTTCTCCAAGCTGTCCAACTTCGTCGGCACGCCGCACATTTCTGGCCCATCCACGGTCGCGAGCGGCGAGCCGCAAGGAGCCGCTGTGACTAACACCGTGAGGTATCTTCGCGGGCTTCGACCCAGGAACGTGGTGGACGCGTCAGAATACCAGCGGTCTGGTTGAGCGCCGAAGGGCCCGTGAGAATCACCGGTGTGCCAAGATGAACGTCCCTGGGGAGTCCAGCCGGCAGAAGCCGAACCTTGGCAACTGGACGATCTCTCCGATTCTCACAGACCCGATTGCGCGCTCTCCGAATCCCCTCGCCTCGCTGAGGCTCGCCTTGTCGAACTGCCCCTCGGCGTCGAAGAGCTCGCCCGGAATCACTACCTTGACCTCCGCGTGGTCTTCGGTGACCCACTGGACCTTTCGGGTGTCCTGAATCAGCGTGTCTCCTGCGTATTTCGCTTTCGCTTCGTTCCCCTTCGACAGCAACTCCACGTTATAGAGGTCCATCAGCCTGAAGGTCGTGCCTTCGGGCATGACCTTGAGGTCGTCTCTCGGTATGTAGAAGTCTCCGGACGTGTCTATCGTCCTTGAGCCCATGTCCACGTCAGGATGGAACCGTATGCTTGCGCGCCTGGCGGGAGCCCCTTCCACCGCCAGCCTGACAGGGTTTGGAACGAAGTAGATGCGCCTTGAGACTGGGTCCAGTAACTTCCTGTTGACTGCGAACAGCAGGCTCCACTCGTACTCGTGTTCAGTCTTGGTGTATCCGACCTGCAGGGTGAACTGCCTGATCGCTTCGGGGATGATGCCGCGCCTCCTGACGCCGTCCACCGTGGGCATGCGCGGGTCGTCCCATCCTGACACGAGGCCCTGCTCGACGAGCGGCCTGAGGAGCCTCTTGTGCACTGGGGTCCCCTTGAAGTTGAAGCGCGTGAATTGTATCACCTCGACCCTCCTGAAAGAGAGCTTCTCTCTGATGACTTCCTGGAGGGCGACGGGGAACTCGGTGCTCCTCAGGATGTGCGTTATCCCACACACCTCGTCCTCGATCGCGTTGGCCAGGTTGTAGGTCGGCCAGACGACGTACTTCGAGCCTGTCAGCGGATGGTCGTGGTCGATGATCCTGAAAACGTTGGGGTCGCGGAGAGAGAAGTCCATGCTGGACATGTCGCCCTTCAGTCGGATGACGTAGGTCCCCTCCCTGTGCTTCTTCGCGAGCATCTCGTCCCAGTGGCGGAGGTTGACCTCTACGGTCTGGTCCCTGTGGACGCAGGCCTTTCCCTC
Organism: Nitrososphaerales archaeon; assembly: GCA_035625575.1. Taxonomy (GTDB): domain Archaea; phylum Thermoproteota; class Nitrososphaeria; order Nitrososphaerales; family Gagatemarchaeaceae; genus DASPPF01. Next base: position 3,736 of record DASPPF010000014.1, read on the forward strand.
GAACCTTTCCTTCTTCACCTTCTCTTCGGCACAGGAGCAGGCGTACGCCTGCCCGCTTTCCAGGAGCTTCCGGCCGTAGCCGTAGATCAGCTCCATGTCGTCCGAGAGGTTCTTCTCGTGGTCAGGGACTATCCCCAGCCAGGCGAGGCCCTGCCTGAAGTTGTCGTAGTACCTCTTGACGGCGAGTCTCGGGTTGGTGTCCTCGAACCTCAGCCAGAGTTGACCATCGTACATGTCGCTGTAGATGCTGTTTATGGTAAAGGCCATGGCATGCCCTATGGTCATGAAGCCAGAGGGTTCTGGCGGTATCCTGAACGCCGTTTTCCCCTTGACCGCGTTCGGCAGGGGAGGCAGTTGGCGCGTCTCCTCTCGCTTCGGCGCGGCCGCGAGTGTCTCCGGGTACTTCCTCTGAAGGACGGATCGCTGGTCATCCACAGTGAGCGAGTTGACTCTGTTGACGACGGAACCGGCTTCGGCGGCCACATCCTTCGAGTCGCTTCGCATCTCGGCGAACTCGGCGAGTATCATGCCGACCACGGCCCCCACCTCGGCTCTGCCACCGTGCCTCGTTGCGTTGAGCAGGGCCCCCCGCTCGATGGCGTCGAGGACTTCCTTCGGAAGGCCTGCCGCCCTCTTGTCTACCATTGCCTCTCGATCAGGTACCTTGCGACCGACTTGAGCCTCTCGACTGACTGGCCGTCGCCCCTCATCTTCACTCCGTCCAAGATGGACATCGCTTCGTCCAGCAGCCCGCGGGCGCGCCTCTGGGCGTACCCTATCGTATCGTAGCGCTTCATCAGCGAGAGCACCATCTCCACGTCCTCTCGAGTCTTCTCGGCGCGGGGCTTGGTCATTATGGAGATGACCTCCCGGCTCTCGTCAGGGCCCGCGACCTTCAGTAGCCTGAGCAGCATCACCGTTCTCTTCCCTTCGAGGATGTCGCCACCTATCTCCTTCCCGTACTTCGACGCGTCGCCAATGAGGTTCAGCGAGTCGTCTTGAATCTGGAATCCGACCCCTAGCTTCAGCCCAAATTGGAGGAGTTTGTCTAGGTCAGACTCGCTGGCGCCCGCTATGATCGCACCCAAACGGCAAGGGCTGGCGACGGTGTACCACGAGGTCTTCCGCATGACCATCTGGTCGTAGTCCGATTCGTCGAGCTTCCAGTCGCCCTCCTTCACCCAGACCAGTTCCATGTGCTGTCCTTCGGTGGTCTCGTTGACCATCCTGGAGAACTCGGAGATTATCTGCAGCGTCTTTTCGGGGCCCAGCCTCGCTCTGTTCCCAGCTAGAATCCCCCACATTCTCGCGTGGAGCGCGTCTCCTGTGTTGAGCGCCAACGCCTCCCCGTACTTTCGGTGGAGCGTGGGCTGTTCCCTGCGCATCTCCGAGCCGTCCTCGATGTCGTCGTGTATCAGAATCCAGTGCTGGAACAGCTCCAGGCAGGCTGCGGTGAGCAGGGCATCTTCTTCGCTGCCTCCCATCGCCCGACAGGCCGTGATGCACATGAACGGGCGAGTCCCCTTTGCTCGCCTAGAGGGGTAGTCCCTCATCATCTCGTAGAGCATGCCGACCTCGCGGACGGGGCTCGACCTGGGGAGCAGCTCTTCGAGTATCAGCCTGTCCACCCGGGACTTCACGTCCACCATTTCTCGTTCAAGGTCTGCCATGTGTTGCACCTCGCTGGCGGGTCGCGGCTAAGGCTTCACTACGGTTCCGTAAAAGTCCAGACCCTTGAGCGCCTTCGAGAACTCGTTCCTCCTGTACCCCGACACGAAGCTCACGGGTATCCCCTTGGAGGCGACCTTGGCGGCGACCTCCAGCTTGGGCTTCATTCCCCCGGTCGCGTCATCCGCCCTGGGTATCCTCATCTTCCTTGCCGTTGCCACGGAGAGCTCGGGGATGATGACCCTCGTGTTGGCCTCATAGACGCCGTCCACGTCCAGCGCGAAGACGCACCTGTCGGGCTTCAGGATCTTCGCAAGCTCAAAGACGATTTCGTCCCCGGATATGACTCTGAACCCGCCCGCAGTGTAGGACACGTCTCCGAAGGTGATCGGGGTCAGTCCGGCCTTCAGGAGGCCCCTCAACCAGTTGGCCGCGGAGGTCGGCGGCGCCATCGTGAGCACATCGAAGGGTGAGAACGGGTACGGGCTGACCTTGAACTCCATCATTGTCTTGCAGACCATCTGGCTGAGCTCGTACATCGCGTTCCTCGTCTGCGGGACGCCGACGCCGGCAGGGGATGGTGTGACCGAGTTCAGCCCGAACTTCCTGGCCTCGGAGTGACCGAACGAGCCGCCGCCGTGCACCGCCACGACTTTCTCTCCCGAGGAGGCTATCTCCTCGGCGAGGGCGGAGACTACGTCCGACCTGAAGGAGAAGGGCTTGGTCTTGTCGGTTATGACCGATCCGCCGAGCTTCGCGACTACCGTCTTAGCCAGCTTCTTGCGCCTCCCACAGGAATGCTCGCTTCAAACGCATCGAAACCCCGCCGCTTGAGCTCTGAGATAGTGCTTTTTTCCTTTCCCTCGGCTGCCACGGCAATGACGCTGCCTCCCCCTCCTGCCCCAGTCAGCTTCGCGCCTGCGCAGCCCAGCGAGAGAAGGAGGTCCACCAGGCCATCGAGGCGAGCGTTCGACGCCCCTATGAAGGAGAGGACCGCATGGTTGTAGGTCAAGAGCCTTCCCAGTCCCTTGGCGTCGCCGGCAGCCAGCCTGTCCGCTGCGAGGCGGCTCAGGTCTGACGAGGACTGCGCGAGCCCGCCGAAGAGCGCCGGGTAGCTGCTCCTGGTCGCCGACACCCTGTCTATGAGCCTCCTCGTCTTCCTCTTCCTTCCAGAGTGCACCACGAGCAGCCTGGCGGGGGCGGAAAGGCTGACTGGCTTCGGCCTTTCGCCCATCTTGAACAAGAGGACGCCTCCCAGCGTGCATATGTTCACGTCTATGCCCGAGGGGTGGCCGTGAATCTCTCTCTCGCCCACCATGGCGAATTCAATCACCTCCCTGCGACCCAGACCGAGAGACTTCAGCCTTGACAGAGCGCTAACCAGGGCCACCATGGTGGAGGCCGAGGAGCCGAGCCCCGCCCCGTCGGGAACCTCGGAGCTTATGTCGACGCGCAGACTGGGCTTGAATGAGAACTCTCTAGCCATGAGCTCGACCACCCTCGCCGCCGGGGCCAGGGCTGAACGCGAGGCGAGGTGTGCGTCCGAGTGGATTCGGAACTTTTCTGAAGGCTCGATGTCCACCCTGACCCACTTACCCAGTGCCGCCGCCAGGGCCCAGGCGCCGTGGACCACGAAGTGCTCGCCCGTGATTATGGCCTTGCAGGGTGCCTCGGCCGAGGACTTCAACCGCTACACGAACCTCAACGAGCCGTAGCCGACGACAGCCGCCATGTCGCCCGTTGTGTCGCCGCTGTTCGCGTACTTGAGAAGCTCCGCCTTGCCCAGTCCGAGCTGCTTCGATGCCTGCATGACGGTGGAGATGGCTCCGAAACCGCAGGCAGTCACCTGCAGCCTCTCCAGGGTCGAATAGAAGCCGTCGACGTCCATCTTCAGGATTTGCGAAATCAGGGCGGTGTCCTTCTTCTTCGCTTCCTCCGCGGGCTCGTAGTGGGTCAGGTCGGAAGAAGCCACGAGGACGGTCCTCCGCGTGCGGGCTATGTTCGCGACCCCAGCTGCGAGCGCCGTCGTCGTCTCCTGATCCTGGAACGAGATGCACACGGGTAGGATTGGGACTGAGGCCCCGTAAATCATCTGGAGGAAGGGGAGCTGGACCTCGAGCGAGTGTTCCAGCTTGTGCGCGACCGGGTCGAAGTCGACTATGCCGGTGTCCTTCGCCAGCTCCTTCGCTGAGGCTTCGTCGACCTTCAAGCTGCCCAGGGGAGTCTCCCAGGAACCCGAGTCGTACGCGGATACGCCGCTCCCTACTCCGTAGTGGTTGGGCGCGACGACTATGATCAGGTCGGGGTCGCGCAGAGAGGACACGTGGAGGTAGCTGTGGGCCGCGACCGGGCCCGAGTAGACGTAGCCCGCGTGGGGGGCGACGACGGACACCACCTTCGCGCTCGTGGGAGCAGACGGCGGGGGCATGCCGGGACCCAGAGGATGAAGGTAGCAGTCCCTGACGAGCTGCTGGAGCTCACTCCTGTCGTTGGGATAGAACGAACCTGCGACGGCCGGCTTGCGGACGGGCAATCAGCCTCTGGTTGACTCCTTGGCTTGCACTCGCTACTCTAGGGCCTCTGCCTTTGGTTCTTCCTCGACCTTGGTCTCGAAGTCTTCGATGGAGTACTTCATCGGCTGGTCAAGCGGCAGGAGCCCCGCGTGGGCCAGGGTCGAGCGCGCCAAGAGCCAGAATATTGCGGCTATGGACTTGCGCCCCCTGTTGTTCCCTGGAATCACGAGGTCCACGTCGTCCGTAACGTTGTCTGTGTCGCAGACCGCAATTACGGGGATGCCCATGCTGCCGGCTTCGACGATGGCCTGCGTGTCGGAGAGCGGGTCGGCCACGACCACCAGCTCGGCGTCCAGGTGACCTGGGTAGAGCGAGTTGGTGAAGGTCCCTGGCATGAACCTGCCGACGAGCGGAATGGCGCCTGTGACCTCGCAGAACTTCTCCACAGCCACTAGGCCGTGTTCCCTGCTGGTGTAGACCACGGTGCCCGAGGTTCCGGTTGAGGCGATGAACTTGCCCGCTATGTCAATCCTGGAGAGGGTCTTCGAGTAGTCAATCATGTGGAGGCCGTCGGGCCTCGGCCGCGTGGTGTACTGCTCCATTGTCTTGGTCCTGACCGGAGTCCCGATCCTGATGCCAGTCGCAAGCAGAGCCTTCTCCGACAGCTGCGGCGTAACCATCGTGTCGGCCGAGCCGGCGTCGTCGTCCTCGAACTGCGACAGGCCCATCCAGCCTCGCTCTAGATCGTGTCCCCCTTCCTGCTGAAGAAGGGTAGCACCTGGTCGATGACGTCCACAGAAGAGATCAACATGCGTCTGCAGCAATAGCGCTTCACTCCCAGGTCGTCGAGAGCCTTGGCTGGATCCTCGCCAGCCTTTACCTTCTCCTGGAAGGGCTCGAACTTGTCGCCCACCACGCTGCCGCACGTGAAACACCTGATTGGTATCATCATGTCAAACTATCACCTGTAGCTCTTTTGGCGCTTCCTTCTGGCGCCCGGCCCGCCGAATTTCTTCGGCTCTGCCTGTCTTGGGTCGCCCGAAAGGAGGTATTTATTGTATGCATTCATTCTTTCCCTCATCTCGTTCCCCCTGACCTGGTCGATGTAGGCTCTCGCAATCGCCATCGCGGCCGCGTCAGCCTGCCCCATGAAACCCCCTCCGGAGACGTTGACGTCTATGTCGTACTTCTCCCTCAGGTCGCCCACCACCATCGTGGGACCCATTAGGTGGAGCCTGGCGACTTCGGGCTGCCAGATCTCGACGGGCGAGCCGTTGACCCTGATCCTGCCAGAGCCGGGATAGATGGCCGCAGTCGCCCTCGCGGTCTTCCTTGCGCCCGAGTAGAGCTTCGGCGGCTTCTTGACCTGGGCCTTCGCGGTGGGGTTGACCATGCTCTAGCCGCTCCAACCCAGGTTCTTCGAGAGCTCGGCCATGGTCACGTAGACAGGCGCGGGCCTGGTCGCGGCCGTGTCCTTGAACTCCGTGAGTTTGCCGGCCTTCACGTCGGGCGGGGTCCCGATGTACACCCTGAGCCTCTTCATCGCGGCCAGCCCGTTAGGTTTCGTCCGTGGGACCATCCCCCGGACCATCCTGCGAAGGATGTTGTCCGGCCTCCTAGGGTGGATGGGACCGTACTTCGGGTTTACCCTGCTGCTGAGCTCGAGCCTCTCCTTCCACTGATTGATGACTGAGTTCCTGGCGCCAGATATCAGCGACTTCTCGGCGTTCAGGACGACCACCCTCTTGCCGAGGATAATCTGCTTGGCCACCTTCGAGGCCAGCCTGCCGGCGATCTGGTTCGTGGCGTCCACGTACAAGGTCTCGTTACTGGACAAGCTTCACGCCGCTCCCGTCGGGATACTTCTTGAGGAACTGTTCAACCGTCATGGCCGAGCCGCCGGTCGACTCTATCTTCTTCTTCGCGGCTGCGGAGAAGGAGAACGCGCCCACGACAACCTTCTTGTCGAGCAGCCCAGAGCCGAGAACCTTCCCCGGTACGAAGAGGGCCGAATCCTTGGCGGCGATTCTCGAAATCCTACCGATGTTCACCTCGACCCTCAGGCCCGTCGGGGCACCGAGCATCTTGGATGCCTCGTTCCAGATCGGCGCCTTCTTTGCCTTCGAGGCGCGTTCGAGCATTATCACCGCGCTCCTGAGGAGTGGATTCGACGAGGTCAAGCCTCGCGACCTCCGACGGTGACCTGGATTTCCCTCAGCTTCTCCTCGAGCAGCTGGATGGCCTTCAGGACGATTTGCCTCGCCGGCATTCCGCCCGCGGACTCGACCATCAGGTTGTACGAGCCCTCGGACTTGCCGTCGGTCAGGACCGCGACCGTGCAGGGCTGCCACTTCGCGTGTTCCTTGCCCCTCCCGAGCCGGGCGTAAGCCTCCAGCTTCACCGTCTGTCCCTGGGCCAGCTTTACTATTGGGATGCTCTCGCTTATCGGCCTGACCTCCCTGTCCTCGGAGACCAGGTCGCCAGACAGCACCGTGGAGACCCTCTCCTTGCCCGTCGCCTCGAGGACGAAGAGGACCCTGCACTTGTTGCAGCCCAGAGGACTGCCGCAGTCGCACTTCTCCGGGAGGACGTACCGCTCGAGGTCGGTCTTGATGGGTATCATGCCCAGCCTGTGGGCGAGAATCTCGTCGTAGAGGACCGAGGAGTTCTCCAGGATAACCACGTCGTCGATCGCCATCGAGGGGACTTCGGAGATGCAGAAGCGCCTGACCGCGTTTGCGTAGCTGCGGTCTATGCCCTCCAGCTGGAGGGTCACGGAGTTGCCCTTCTCCTCGATAAGCTTGGTCTTAATCGTGGGAGACGACCTCCAAGCGAGCGCGAGATAACCTACGGTCTTGCAATTTTCGCGGCTCCGAACGGAATTGTGGTTAAAAAGGTTGTGCGGCTTTCCGCGGATTGACCCCGATTCTCTGGCTCCGCCGTGGAAATCGCTTCAAACTTTTTATGGTGAAGGGGAAGGGCTGCTC
>DASPPF010000015.1:0-3354 GCA_035625575.1 Nitrososphaerales archaeon
TTCTGAGGAGGTCGGTCAGCCCGAAGGTCTACGTGAAGGCGTCCGGAGGAATACGGAACCTCGACACCGCCCTCGGCCTGATTGACGCTGGCGCCTCGTACCTGGGCACCAGGGCCGGCGTCGCAATCATCGACGAGCTCAGGGAGCGCCTGCTCGAGTGAGGCCAATCCTAGTCGTCGGAAGCTACAACACCGGCCTGACGATGCGGGTCGACAGCATCCCGGGAAGAGGAGAGACGGTGCTCGGCACTGGATACTCAGAAGGACCAGGAGGCAAGGGATCGAACCAGGCGGTGGCCGCGGCAAGACTCGGTGGGAGCGCGAGCTTCGTCGGCTGCGTGGGTCGAGACAGGTTCGGCGACGTGGCCTTCCGGCTCTGGGAGAAGGAAGGGGTCGACTCGACACACGTCCGCAGAACATCCAAGCACACCGGACTTGGCTTCGTCATAGTCGACGGGTCAGGGGCAAACTCGATCGCGGTGGACCCAGGAGCGAACATGGACCTGGCCGGGTCGGAAGTCGCACGTGCCGCAGCCAATGCACCGGCCGGCTCGGTGATGCTGCTGCAGCTCGAGATTCCCATTGAGACGGTCAACGGGGCGATTCGCGCCGGGAGGAAGAGCGGGATGACCGTCATACTCAACCCCGCTCCGCCCGTGGATTCCAGGCTGCTCGACCTGTCACACGTTGACGTGATCACGCCCAACGAAGCCGAATTCCTGCGGCTCGCAGGCACCTCGGACCTGAAGAGGGGAACCGGCAGGCTGCTCGACTGCGGCGTGAGAACTGTTGTTGTCACGCTGGGGGCAAGGGGGTCGTTCGTGAGGGACGACTCGGATTCGTTCTTCCTTCGCCCTCCGAGGGTAAAGGCGGTGGACACCACGGGAGCAGGCGACGCCTTCAGCGGCGCGCTGGCAGTAGCCATTTCGGAGGGGAAGGGCATCAGGGAGGCGGTTCAGTTCGCAAACGCTGCGGGTGCGCTGACCGTCACGAAGCGCGAAGTCATCCCTGCGCTTCCCACGAGAGGACAGGTCGACTCGATCATCCGCCGAATGGGAGGCTAGACTCTGTTGCCTCTGAGCATGCCGTAGAGCATCTCACGGAAACGAGCCTCTGAAGCGTCATAGACAACCGAGACGTTGGGTTTCCTGCCCAGCACCCCCATGTGGTCCACTATCGTGGCCCCTCTCGAAACCCCATCGGATGCGTCGACTTCGACGAACTTCTTCCTCACGTCGGTGGCCACCTTGGGGTTGAGCACGATCGACATCGTGATGCTGTCCGGGCAGCTGGTCGCGTCCATTCCCCTCTCCTCTCGCATGAATCTTCTGACCTGCCGATTCACGGCGATGAAGAAATCGGAGTACTTGGTTCCCATAGCTTCGATCTGTGAGTACTCGCGAGGGCCGATGAGGCCGTGCCTCATGCAGATCTCCCACCCCACCATCGTGGTCGGCATTCCCGACTGGAGGACCACCTTCGCCGCCTCTGGGTCGACCCAGAAGTTGAACTCCGCCGCTGGGGTCACGTTGCCCAGGTACTGGTTGGTGCCGCCCATGAAGTAGAACTGCTTCACCTTCCTCACTATCGAGGGGTCCTTCCGGATGGCCATCGCCAGGTTGGTCATAGGCGCGATCTCGACGAGCGTGATGTCGCCGGGCTCGGAGTTGATGGTGTCCACCATCGCGTCGACGGCCGCCTTCCGCGAGGGCCGCTGCTTCGCCCTCGGAAACCAGGAATTGCCCATCCCGTCCCTTCCGTGTATGTTCTCGACCGTCGACCAGTCCTTCACGAGGGGATGCCTGGCCCCCGGGTAGACGGGCACCCTCCTCGATTCACCCGCGGCCTGAATCGTGTAGAGCGCGTTCTCGACTTCTTGGTCGAACCTGATGTTGCCGCAGTTGATCGTGACTCCAACGAGCTTCGCGTTGGCGGCCCGGAGGGCCATCATGATCGCGATGGTGTCGTCGCCAGCGGTGTCCGTGTCCAGCAGGATCCTGAGCAACGCGTCCGACTGTCACTCCCTGGTAATAAGGCCAGCAGGGCCTTGCGCTCATCTCAAATAGCGTGGGGGCAGTACCGGGTCGAGGAGTCTGAGAGGTCGTCATCCGCCGAGAGAGCAGCCAGGGCCCTGAAGTCGGTCAAGGACGAGGAGTGGCGCGCCCTAGTGGGGCTCGAGAGGGGGGCGATGCTCTACGGGACCGCCGACAGCGGCATGGTCTCCAGGCTGAGCAAGCTCCCGAGAGACAGGGTGAACTTCGCACTCGACCAGCTGAACAAGAAAGGCCTCGTCGTCGGCAGAGGCCTCAGCTTCTCACCCACCTCGGAAGCCATCGAGATTCTCGCGCTTCACGAGTACGTAAAGCACGACCTGATCGCCGCCCTGGGCGCGATAATAGCAAAGGGAAAGGAGTCCGACGTCTTCGAGGCTCTCAACGAGGAGGGGACGCTCTTCGCGCTAAAGTTCTTCAAGCTAGGCAGGACAAGCTTCACCCGAGTCAGGAAGAAGAGGTTCCTCGACAAGTCGGAAGTGAGGAGTTGGATAACGGCCAACTACGAGGCCGCCAAGCGGGAGTATCAGGCTCTCAAGAAGCTCGAAGGCCTGTCTGACTCCTTCCCAACGGCCGTGGCCTCCAACAGGAGCACGGTGCTCTTCGAGCAGCTTTCGGGAGTGAGGCTTGCCCAGCGGCCCCCACTAGAGGACGCCAACGCCCTCCTTCTTTCCGTGCTGACCGCGACGAGGCTGGCGTACACGAAGGCGGACCTGGTGAACGCTGACCTGAGCGAGTACAACATACTGACCGACGGATCTCGTGCTTGGCTCATCGACTGGCCACAGGCCGTCCCCACTTCCCACCCTAACTCGCTGGAGCTTCTCACGCACGACGTCCATTCGGTGGTCAACTTCTTCAGGAGAGCATACTCGACGCGGGTGGAAGAGGAAGCGGCCTTGGACTACGTCACGGGAAGAGCGGCCTCGCTAGAATAGGACTACCTTCCCCTTCAGGATCAGGCCGCTGACCTGTTTCACGTTGGCTGTGGCGTGGTCTAGGATTGAGGTGACGTCTCCCCTCACCGAACCGAGGGTGACGCCCTTGTCCAGGACTAGCGCCGCGCTCGCGATCAGCGGCTGGTCTATCGGGTTGCCAATCCTGCTGAGGATTCTCACGTAGCACTCCCTCACTCCCCTCACCTCCTTCACGATCTGCTCAGCGGAGAGGACGGCTAGCGCGTTGAACAGCTTCCCGGTGTGATTGACTGGATTCTTTCCCGCCGTTGCCTCCATGGAGTACTGCCGCATCGGGGAGATCAGGCCGTTGACCCTGTTCCCTCTGCCGGTGTTGCCGTCGTCTCC
>DASPPF010000016.1:0-4914 GCA_035625575.1 Nitrososphaerales archaeon
GTAGGATGCTCCGAAGAACGGGGTCGCGTTTGAGACTAGCGAGACGAGAAAGAGGCCAGCCAGGCTGAAGAAAAAGTGATAGGTCGCATGAAACGTGGTGGGGATGGCAAGGGCGATGCCAACGAGCAGGACCGCCCCACGGTACCCCATCGTCCTCATGGTTGATGCTGTCAAGAGCTTGCTTTTGGCTGTTCCACCGATTCTCCCTTTTGGGAACAGGTTCCACGCAGAACTTTCGCTGCCAACCATGAGAATTGGCTATTCGCGTAAAAATATGAAATAGGGTCCGCAGGCGCCAGCGGCTTCCTCCATGATCTCGAGCGAGTCGAAGTTCGATGCGGTCGTCATAGGCGCGGGAGTCATCGGCATGGCATCGGCGTACTACATCAAGAAGGGGAGCCCAGAGAGGGACGTCCTCGTCCTGGACAGGTACGGCGACGTCGGCCAAGGGAACACCGCGAGGAGCAACGCAATGTTCAGGAACACGTTCACCTCCTCCGACAACCAGGTGCTCGCCGGCTCTTCGATCGACTTCTACCTGCACGTGCAGAGGGAGCTGGGCGTCGACATCGGGATAGACCTCATCGGCTATCTCTGGGCCATGAGCCCGCGGACTCTGGCCTCCTCCAGAAAGGACATCGAGAGGATGCAGGACAACGGGGTCGATGTCAGGCTCTACGAGAGGGGCGAACTGGAGAAGGCGATTCCCGGCCTCGTGACCAAGTTCGACGGCGCCGAGGAGGCGGGGCTGATGAGGCTGGAGGACATAGCGGCCGCAATCCTGGGGAGAAAGTGCGGCAGGCTTTCCCCCGACAACCTGACTCGTTTCTACAGAGACCAGTTTCTCGGGCTCGGGGGCAAGATTTCGTTCAACACCGAGGCGGAGAGGCTGGTCTTCGAGGCAGTGGACGGACTGGGGATCCAGGGTGAACCGTTCGCGTGGCAGGAGCCCCACGTCGTCGGCGTCAAGCTTGGGGACGGGAGCACCGTCAGGGCGGAGAAGGTCGTGGTGGCCGCGGGGGCATGGAACAACGAGCTGCTTGACATCTCGGGCATAGACGGCCACGTCAAGAGCAAGAAGCGACAGGTCTTCGGGCTCCCGGTGAAGGGGAACCCGGCGCTTGAGGAACTGCTTCTCGCCAGAGGCTTCAACGACTCGGGCACCCTGCCCTTCACCATCCTCCCGAAGTCTGGCCTCTACCTCAAGCCGGTCAAGGAGGAGGGGGAGTTCCTCGTCGCCTGCGAGGACGAGATAAACAGGCCCTTCATCACGGTCCCCGAGCACGACCTGGACAGGTATCAGGCCGAGCCCGACTACTACGAGATGAGCATCTACCACGTGCTGAGAGAGTACCTGCCGCAGTTCGAGGGCGTGAGGCCGACGCGGATGTGGGCCGGGCTGTACTCCTACAACACCATCGACAACATGCCCTACGTCTTCGAGCAGGACGGGGTGATCGCCGTGGGAGGGGACAGCGGAAGCGGGGTGATGAAAGGCGACGCCATGGGGAGGATAGTCGGTGCGGTCTTCAGGGACGGGGAGGACGCGACGGCCGAGCTCTACGGGGGAACGCAGTACGAGGCGTCAAGGCTTGGGTTCAAGTCCCGCCGCGTGGAAAGAGAGGAGTGGGTAATCTAGGCAGGCGTCAGCCCGAAGGCCTTTGCTCGCCCGGTCTTCCCTTTCACCTCTTTCGACGCTGCTCGGGTCAATCCTCTTAAGAACTGGTTCCGCTGTCGGGGATGGAATCGCTGATGCGCTTCTACATCGTCGATGTCTTCGGAGAGACCAGATACACGGGGAACCAGCTGGCGGTTTTCAGGAACGCACGGCCCTTGAACGGGGCGAGGATGCAGGCCATAGCGAAGGAGATGAACTTCTCTGAGACCACCTTCATCTTGTCCGACAGGGAGAGACGCGGAGGGTTCGACGTGAGAATCTTCACTCCGAACGAAGAGCTGCCCTTCGCGGGGCACCCCACGCTCGGGACGGCGTTCGTCATAATGCGCGAAGTCCTCAGGAAACCAGTGGAAACGGTTGCGCTCAACCTGAAGGTCGGAAAGATTCCCGTCACCGCGGCCTACCTCAGAGGGAAGCTCGACCTCCTGTGGATGAGGCAGAAGGCGCCGACGTTCGGGGCGGCCGTCAATCCACGCAAGGTAGCCGCGGCGCTTGGCCTCAGCGAGGAGGAAATCGACAGTCGCTTCCCTGTTGAGGAGGTCTCAACGGGGTTGTCTTTCGTCATCGTCCCAATCAGGTCGAGAAGGGTCGTCAAGCGGTGCAGGGTCGACTTGGAGAAGTATGGCGAGCTGATGCGGGACACGTCATCGACCGGGATCTTCGTCTTCTGCCCAGAGCCATACGATGGTAGGAATGATTTCAACGCGAGGATGTTCGCGCCGGGGGCCGGCGTGATGGAAGACCCGGCGACGGGAAGCGCGAACGGGTGCTTCGCGGCGTATCTGGTGAAGCACAGATACAAGGGGAAGCCGGATGTGGGCGTGCGGGTCGAGCAGGGATACGAGATTGGAAGGCCGTCGCTGCTGTATCTGAAGGCGAGAGAGCGCGAGGGAGCAATCGAAGTGAATGTTGGCGGCAGGGCCACGATGGTGGCCAAGGGCGAATTCGTCTAGGTCAGAGTCCCCTAGCGCGCGGAGGAAAGCGGGTCCCCGTGCGGATCGGAGAGAATTCCCGCCATATCGTTCTCCTCGGACTGCTACCTAATTGCCCTTCGGAAGAAGCTGGCCGAGTACCGCGTTCTAGAACTGCGGGGGAGGAGGCGGCCGCCTGCGGACCAGAGCGAGTGCGAAGATGGCGAAAACGACGCCAACGATCGCGCCCACAACGAACACGAGGAGGTAGCCGCCCAGGGGCGCGGAAGACTGCGAGTTTGTGGACCTCGTGGAAAGCTCGAGCGGCTGGGTCGACGAGTTGTTGGAGCCCGTGTTGATCCTAGACACCGTCGTGGGAGAGCTCAGGGTGGAAGTCGAGGTGGAAGAGGTTGAGGCGGCGGTCGTGCTGGTCGTACTCGTTGTGCTGGTTGACCTTGTCGTGCTGGTTGTGGTCGTGGTCGTCTGGGTTGAAGTCGTGGTGGTTGTGGTCTGGGTCGTGGTCTGAGACGACACGAGCAAGGAATTCGGGTCGAGCGAGAGCGACCCGCTGCCCAGGTAGGAGTAGTTCGGGTTGATTCCCGGGGAGACCTGCGCGAGCCCGTTGGCGTAGGTCACGACTAGGTCGTCGGCCGACTCACCGGTGTCGCCGCCGAAGCCGTAGTAGGTTGGGTAGGAGGCGAGCTGCCCTTTGGCGTTCTGGTAAAACAGGCCGAGGGTCGCGTTCAGCTCGATGAAGTGCGCGGTCTCGAGGTTGCCCTCGCCGGCGAACACCAGCTCCGCGTCGTAGTAGTGACCGGTCGGGGTGCTCGCGTTTCCTGTGACGTCGAAGTAGGCTGCGCTCGCCGCGGTGTCGTGAATCGTGACGTTGTCATACCAGACCGTGGGAGAGGAGATGGCCGAGCCGTTGGAGAGAACGCGGTACCCCGACTGCACAAGCACTCCGGTCCCCGGAATGACTGTCGCCTTCACCATCATCCCGAAGTCGAGGGGCAGGCGGTACGTCGCGTTGTTCATGGAGTAGGCGTAGAGGTTCGGCCCCGTGGAGAAGCGGCCGGTTCCGCTGTTGTACACGAAGCCGCCGTTCGCGAAGTTGGTCGAAGTGATGGTCTGGTTGCTTAGGAAGCCTGTGGTGTCCGTGTTGTTCCAGATCTCGTCGCCGAATGAGACCTGAGAGGCGGCGGTCACAAAGTCGGGGACGTTCTGGACCCAGTAGACCTTCTGAGACTGGGTTCCGCTGTCGTTGACCACCAGCATCGCGTTGAGCTGGAGGGTGGCCCCTGAGGTGTGCGTGTCGTAGCGGTAGGCGTCGAAGGTGCTGACCTGGAACGAGGATATGCTGGCGAGGCCCAGTACCTGGCTCGTCTGGACCTGGTAGGAGGAGACCGTGCCTGAGCTGTTGGAGATGCCGAAGGAGGCGATGCCCGAAGCGAGGGGCGGGGATATGGGGCCGTAGCTGTAGGGGGTGCTCGGGTAGATCTGGAGCCCGAACTCGACGAGGGACCGCGAAAGGTAGGCGTAGAAGACGAGGAAGTACTGGCCGGGCTGAAGAGGAACGCTGTTCTGGACCGAGGTCCCGTTCACGTACGTGATCGAGTTGGAGATGGGGTCGGTGAGGTCGTTCTGCCAGGTGTTGTACTGGTCTCCGGTCATCAGGGCGACCGAGACTGGGGCGCTGCTTGTGACGTTGTAGTCCACGGTGGCGTTGGCCGAGAACGAGTCGACCTCGAAGGCTTGGTAGGAATCCCGGCGCAGTATGAAGGATTGAGAGACAGGCACCGTCTGCCCAGCCGTTGTGGTCCTCTGGACCGGCGGGCTGGCGGCCATCGAGATAGCTGCAAACTGGGAGGCGAGGAGCATCGAGAACACCAGAGTGGCAGCAAGAAGGAAGGCACTGCCCCTACCACCTCTTCCAAAAGACGACCGGCGGCTCTTGATGGACTGGGACAATTCTGCGAATCTGCTTCCGAAGCTGGCTCGTCTTTCACGTGCTTTAATCTTCTTTCCAGAATCTCACCCTAATCCTACCCTCATCGCCCCGAAATCTCTTCGGCATTCGGTCCAAGCCGATGCTCGGCCCGCAGCGACCTGCAGGGAGCAGGTAGGAGGGCGATATGGCCGTCCCTTGGAGAGCGACTGCCGAAAAGGAGGGAGAAGCTCCCGCGTCCGGGAGCTTCCTCTTCGTGTTGCTGTCTCCTATGACCAGGGGGTCTCCGACGCGGCGTTGGTGCCAGCGACGCGCCCGCACGCGATCATCTGGCCGTTGTTGGTCGTGACGTCCAGCAGACCGCCCATGATGTTCCCGCT